>NZ_PCZU01000065.1:25314-29369 GCF_002887785.1 Rhodococcus sp. ENV425 | reverse complement strand
CCGCCTGCAGGCGGTCGTCGCCGACCTCGGCGCCGACGACGAGGCACGCGCGGCGGTCGCGCAGCGGCTCGAAGCCCTGCTCGCCGACCTCGCGGGAGCCGAGCGGGGCCGCGCCGACACGGTGGACAGGATTCACGCCGCGACCGGTGACGAGATCCTCGACATCATCGACCGGGGTCTGTGAGCCGACGAGCAATCTCCCGGTGACCGCCGGGAAGCGGTCTGCGCAGTGGACACCGGCCCCGGCCATCGAGCTGCCGCCGTCGCAGCTGCGCGAACGCGCCGCGTGAGAACGGCGGCCTCCCGCAGCCCACCCGGTCACCAGCCGCGCTCGCGCCACTCCGCGAGGTGCGGGCGCTCGGCGCCGAGGGTGGTGTCCTTGCCGTGGCCGGGGTAGATCACCGTGTCGTCACCGAAGCGGCCGAAGAGCTTGGTGTCGACGTCGTCGTACAGCGAGGTGAACTTCTCGGCGTCCGCGGTCTTGCCCAGGCCGCCGGGGAAGAGGGAGTCACCGGTGAAGATGTGGTGCCGTCCGGTGCCGGCCTCGGTGAGGACCAGCGCGATCGAGCCGGGGGTGTGCCCGGACAGGTGGATCACCTCGAGACCGAGCTCGCCGACGGCGACGGTGTCGCCTTCCATGAGCAACCGATCGGGCGTGACCGGGAGCTGCTCGGCGTCGAGCGGGTGCGCCGCCGTGGGAACCCCGGTCGACGCCGCGACCGCCTCGAGGCCCTGCCAGTGGTCCCAGTGCTGGTGGGTCGTGACGATCAGCTCGAGTTTCGGGGCGTGCTCGGCGAGGAACCGGGTCAGCAACTCCGGCTCGTTCGCTGCATCGAGGAACACAGATCTGCCGGTGGCGGAATCCGTGACCAGGTACGTGTTGTTGTCCATGGGTCCGACGGACAGCTTGACGATGGTCGCGCCGGGCACGGTGCGGCGCTGCGCGGGACCGCCGGGGGTGACCTCGCCGGTGTAGTCGTCGTCGATGACCAAGGGCTGCTGCGACATGTGAGGCACGTTACCGCCGAGGCCCGTCGCCCGCGTGCGCGGCGGTCGGGAACCGGAACGTGTCGGTGGGCGCGCCTACCATGGTCCAGGGCCGAGTTGCGCGACGTGACGTCGGTGAATCGAGATGCGACCGGATCCGACCGTCCAGGGGATCCGACGAGGAGGGACGTGGCGTGGCGGATCGCATGATCGTGCGTGGCGCGCGGGAGCACAACCTGCGGGGGATCGACCTGGACCTGCCGCGTGACAGCCTGATCGTCTTCACCGGCCTGTCCGGGTCGGGCAAGTCGAGCCTGGCGTTCGACACGATCTTCGCCGAGGGGCAGCGCCGTTACGTCGAGTCGCTGTCCGCCTACGCGCGCCAGTTCCTCGGCCAGATGGACAAACCCGACGTCGACTTCATCGAGGGCCTGTCGCCGGCGGTGTCCATCGACCAGAAGTCCACCAACCGGAACCCGCGCTCGACGGTGGGCACCATCACCGAGGTCTACGACTATCTGCGCCTGCTCTACGCCCGCGCAGGCACGGCGCACTGCCCGCAGTGCGGGGAGCAGATCGCCCGGCAGACGCCGCAGCAGATCGTCGACCAGGTCCTCGACATGGAGCAGGGCACCCGGTTCCAGGTGCTCGCCCCGGTCGTGCGCACCCGCAAGGGGGAATTCGTCGACCTGTTCGAGCAGCTGACCGTGCACGGGTACGCCCGCGTGCGGGTCGACGGAGTGGTCTATCCCCTCACCGATCCGCCGAAGCTGAAGAAGCAGGAGAAACACGACATCGAGGTGGTCGTCGACCGCCTCGCGGTCAAGGCGAGCGCCAAGCAGCGGCTCACCGATTCGATCGAGACCGCACTGCGCCTGGCGGAGGGCATCGTCGTCCTCGACTTCGTGGACCGGGACGAGAACGCCGCCGACCGCGAGCGTCGCTTCTCCGAGACGCTCGCCTGCCCGAACGGGCACCCCCTGTCCATCGACGAACTCGAACCCCGGTCCTTCTCGTTCAACTCCCCGTACGGCGCCTGCCCCGAATGCACCGGCCTCGGCATCCGCAAGGAGGTCGACCCGGAGCTCGTCGTGCCGGACCCGGAACTCAGCCTCGAGGACGGTGCGATCGCGCCCTGGTCGATGGGGCAGACCTCCGAGTACTTCACCCGGCTGCTGTCCGGGCTCGCCGACATCATGGGCTTCGAGATGTCCACCCCGTGGAACAAGCTGCCGGCCAAGGCCCGCAAGGCCATCCTCGAGGGCAGCCCGGAACAGGTCCACGTCCGCTACAAGAACCGGTACGGCCGGACACGGTCGTACTACGCCGAGTTCGAGGGCGTGATGCCGTTCCTGCACCGCCGGCTCGAACAGACCGAGTCCGAGCAGATGAAGGAACGCTACGACGGGTACATGCGGGAGATCCCGTGCCCCACGTGCGAGGGCGCGCGGCTGCGTCCGGAGATCCTCGCGGTGACGATCGCCGCGGGCGAGCACGGACACAAGTCCATCGCCGAGGTCTCCGACCTGTCCATCGCCGAGTGCGCCGAGTTCCTGAACGCCCTGACCCTCGGGGCGCGGGAGGAGGCCATCGCAGGGCAGGTGCTCAAGGAGATCCAGGCGCGTCTCGGGTTCCTGCTCGACGTGGGACTCGAATACCTCACCCTGTCCCGCGCGGCCGGCACCCTGTCCGGCGGGGAGGCACAGCGCATCCGTCTCGCCACCCAGATCGGCTCGGGCCTGGTCGGTGTCCTGTACGTCCTGGACGAGCCGTCCATCGGCCTGCACCAGCGCGACAACCGCCGGCTCATCGAAACCCTCACGCGGCTGCGTGATCTCGGCAACACCCTGATCGTCGTCGAGCACGACGAGGACACCATCCGCGCGTCGGACTGGGTCGTCGACATCGGGCCGTACGCCGGCGAGCACGGCGGTCGCGTCGTGCACACCGGCCCCTACAAGGAACTGCTCGAGTGCACCGAGTCGCTCACCGGCGCGTACCTGTCCGGACGTCAGCGGATCGAGGTGCCGGAGCAGCGCCGGCCGGTGGACCGCAAGCGTCAGGTCACCGTCGTCGGCGCCCGCGAGAACAACCTGCGCGGCATCGACGTGGCCTTCCCGCTCGGCGTGCTCACCTCCATCACCGGTGTCTCCGGATCCGGCAAGTCGACCCTGGTCAACGACATTCTCGCGACGGTCATGGCCAACAAGCTCAACGGCGCGCGGCAGGTGCCCGGCCGGCACACCCGCGTCAACGGGCTCGACCAGCTCGACAAGCTCGTGCAGGTGGACCAGTCGCCGATCGGCCGTACCCCGCGGTCGAATCCGGCCACCTACACGGGCGTGTTCGACAAGATCCGCACCCTGTTCGCCGCGACCACCGAGGCGAAGGTGCGCGGCTATCAGCCGGGCCGGTTCTCGTTCAACGTCAAGGGCGGCCGATGCGAGGCCTGCTCGGGTGACGGCACGCTCAAGATCGAGATGAACTTCCTGCCCGACGTGTACGTGCCGTGCGAGGTGTGCCACGGGGCCCGCTACAACCGCGAGACCCTCGAGGTGCACTACAAGGGCAAGACCATCGCCGAGGTGCTGGACATGCCCATCGAGGAGGCCGCCGAGTTCTTCGAGCCGGTCACCTCGATCCACCGCTACCTGCGCACCCTTGTCGACGTCGGCCTCGGATACGTGCGCCTGGGCCAGCCGGCCCCGACCCTTTCGGGGGGCGAGGCGCAGCGCGTCAAGCTCGCCGCGGAGCTGCAGAAGCGGTCGACGGGCCGCACCGTGTACGTGCTGGACGAGCCGACCACCGGTCTGCACTTCGAGGACATCCGCAAGCTGCTCGGCGTGATCAACGGGCTCGTCGACAAGGGCAACACGGTGATCGTGATCGAACACAATCTCGACGTGATCAAGACGGCGGACTGGATCATCGACATGGGCCCCGAAGGGGGCTCCGGCGGCGGCACCGTCGTCGCGCAGGGCACGCCCGAGGACGTCGCGGCGGTCGAGGGCAGCTACACCGGCACGTTCCTGCGCGAGGCGCTCGCCGAGTCCGTCGCCCAGGAGCCC
>NZ_PCZU01000065.1:14084-25241 GCF_002887785.1 Rhodococcus sp. ENV425 | reverse complement strand
GGCGCCGACGCGCCGCGGACCGCGAAGGGGGATGGGGTGGCACGGACGTTCTCCGGTGGTCGTGTCCGCGGGATCGTCGCCGCGCTCGTGACGGCGATGCTGCTCACGGCCGGGGTTGCGGCGGCCCGGCCCGCAGGCAGCGAGGCGGACCCGCCGGGTACCGTCGTCCGGGTCGATCCGTTGCCGCGGCAGTGGTGGCTGCCGGGTGCGTCCGCCGCGTGGGTGCTCACCTACCGCACCACCGGACCGCGCGGGGTGCCGGCCCTGAGCACCGGCGCGGTCTTCGTGCCGTCGGGCGCCGCGCCCGCCGGCGGCTGGCCGGTGGTGTCGTGGGGACACGGCGCGGTCGGAATCGCGGACCGGTGCGCCCCCACCGTCGACGGCCGCATCGACAACGGATACCTGGCGCACTGGCTCGCCCAGGGATACGCGGTCGTCGCCACCGACTACCCCGGTCTCGGCACCCCCGGCCTCCACGCCTACCTCGACGGGCCGTCGGAGGCCCACGCCCTGATCGACATGGTGCGCGCCGCGCGGGCGGTGGAACCGTCCCTCGGGTCGCGCTGGGTCGCACTCGGCCAGTCGCAGGGCGGTCAAGCCGCGATGGTCGCGGCCTCCCTCGCGACCCGGTACGCACCCGAGCTCGACTACCGCGGCGCCGTCGCGCTGGGCGTGCCGTCGAACATCGAGCACCTCGTGCCGTTCGGTGACCCGCGCCTTCCGCCGCTGCCGTTGACCGGCACCACCGTGTTCATCGCCTACCTGCTGGCCGGGATGCGCGCGACCCGCCCCGACGTCGACGTCGACCGCTTCCTCAGCCCGCGGGGCCGCGAGGTCCTCGCCCGGCTCGAGGACCTGTGCTATCAGGAGGCGGCGGCCGAGGTCGGGGATCTGTCGATCGGCGACCTGCTGGCGCGACGCACCGACGATCCGGCCCTGGTCCGGGCCGCCCGCGACATGCTCGAGATCCCCACCCGCGGCTACGACCGTCCACTGTTCCTCGGCCAGGGCCTGACGGACACCGTCACCCCGGCGCCGTTCACGTTCAAGCTCGTCGCCGACCTGACCGCGGCCGGGGAGCGGTTCGTGTTCCGGTCGTATCCCGTCGGCCACCTGGAGACGATGCGGGCGTCCCTGGACGACGTCACAGCGTTCGTTGAGGGCCTGTTCGCCGCGGGCCGGTAGCGAGCGACCGCGTCAGCGGCGCCCCGCCGTATCGATCGTCGCCGTATCGATCGCCGCCGCGAGATCGGCGGGACGGGACCACATCGGCCAGTGACCGGTCGGCAGGTCGACGTACTCCACGTCGGTCAACCGGCCGAGCTCGGACGCCACCGGATGCCCCGACTGCGCCATCCGCGGGATCGCCCCGGACGGGAAGCTGCTGCACACGACGGTGGTCGGCACCCTCAGGCGGGCGTCGTCGTGCAGGGCGAGCGGAGTCCGCGCCGGACCGGCCGGATGCGGCACCGCCCGCTCCCGGAACCGCTGCAGCGCAGCGTCGTCGAGCCCGTGCAGGCTGTTGCCGTCGGCTTCGAGCTCCGCCCACGGCGGTAGCGGGATCTCCGCCACGGCGGCATCGAGATCCGGTCGCAGTGCAGCGGCATCCGGCAGCGGACCGGAGTCGACGTACACCAGGCGGGCCACGTCCGTCGGGACCCGGTCCGACGCCGCGTACGCGACCGGGCCGGCGCCGCTGTGCGCGACGACGATCGCCCCGCCCGCCACCGCATCCACGACGGCACCGACGTGGTCGTCGAGGGTGATGCCGGAGCGGTCGGTCCGGACGGACCCGAGCCCGGGCAGAGTCAGGGCGTCGACCCTGTGCCCCCGCGCCCGCAGGTCCTCGGCGACAGCCTCCCATGCCCATGCGCCGAGCCAGAATCCGGGAACGAGGATCACGTGTGCGCCCACGACACCCATCCTCGGGGATGCAGGCGACGGTGCGGGTCACCGACACGGTCGTTGCCGGAACGACATTGTTCAACCGGGCGCAAACCCCGCGAAACTCCGCGCCCCTACGGTGGGCGCATGACCGGTGCGCACGGCGACCTCGCGGCCCTCGCCGCCGCGCTCGACGAGCTGCGGGACGGGCTCGTCGCCGCCGCGGACGCCGACGAGCGCTGGGCCCAGGCCCACCCCGCTCACCGGCCCGGCGCGGAGAACCTGGCGCACTACGTCGCCCTGCGGCGCCGGGACATCCGCGACCTGCAGTCCGACCTCGCCGCGTGGGGGCTCTCGTCCCTGGGGCGCGCCGAGGCCCACGTGCTGGCCTCCGTCGACGCGGTGCGCCGGGCCGTGGGCAGCCTCGCCGACCTGCCCGAGATCGATGCCCGGCCCTGTCCGGTCGATTTCGTCACCGGCGAGCGCCTGCTCGAACGCCACGCCACCGCACTGCTCGGTCCCGTCCACGGCGGCCGCCGGACCCGCATCATGGTGACGCTGCCGAGCGAGGCGGCCACCGACGCCGAACTCGTCGACCGGATCGTCGGCGCCGGCGCCGAACTCGTCCGGATCAACTGCGCGCACGACGGCCCGGACGCGTGGGCCGCCATGATCGACCACGTGCGCCGCGCCGAACGGGCCCACGGCCGGCACGTCGCCGTCACCATGGACCTCGCCGGCCCGAAGCTGCGCACGGGCCCCGTCGCGCCCGGTCCCGCGGTCGTGCACGCCAAACCCGAACGGGACGCGCTCGGCCGCACCGTCGCACCCGTCCAGGTGCGGCTCACCCGCCCGGGCTCTGCGGCCGCCGCGGGCGAGGTCGTCGTCCCCGTCACCGA
Source organism: Rhodococcus sp. ENV425 (assembly GCF_002887785.1). Classification (NCBI taxonomy): domain Bacteria; kingdom Bacillati; phylum Actinomycetota; class Actinomycetes; order Mycobacteriales; family Nocardiaceae; genus Rhodococcus; species Rhodococcus sp. ENV425. Next base: position 22,458 of record NZ_PCZU01000065.1, on the reverse strand, counting down.
CGAGTTGTGGCTGGCCCGGCGCCGACCCGGCGACCGCATCGCCTTCCGCGACACCCGCGGCTCCAAGCGCATGCTGGTCGTCACCGGCACCGCCGCCGGTGACGTGCGCACCGAGCTGACCGACACCGCCTACCTCGTGCCCGGCACCCGGCTGACCGCGCGCGGCGACGCCACCGCCGTCGCGGCCCTCCCGCCGCGCGAACGGCGGCTCACCCTGCACGTCGGCGACGAGCTGATCCTGGATCCGGACCTCACGCCCGCCGACCCCGACGCCCACCCGCCCCGCATCGGCTGCACCCTGCCCCGGGTGTTCGAGGACACCCGGATCGGGCACCGGATCTTCTTCGACGACGGCCGGATCGGGGGGATCGTCGAGGAGGCCGCTCCGGGGCGGCTGCGGATCCGCATCACCGACGCGGATCTGCGCGGCTCCCGGCTGGGGACGGCCAAGGGCATCAACCTGCCCGACACCGAGCTGCGGCTGCCGGCGCTCACCGACGAGGACCTGGACCGGTTGCCGTTCGTGGTCGCGCACGCGGACGCGGTCAGCCTGTCCTTCGTGCGCAGTGCCGCCGACGTCGCGCGCCTGCAGGACCGGCTCGCCGAACTCGGCGGCGCGCGGCTCGGGGTGATCCTCAAGGTGGAGACGGGGGCGGGGTTCGAGAACCTGCCGTCCATCCTGTTCGCGGCCCTGCACTCGCCGCGGGTCGGCGTGATGATCGCGCGCGGCGACCTCGCCGTCGAGGCCGGTTACGGCCGGCTGGCCGAGGTGCAGGAGGAGATCCTGTGGGTGTGCGAGGCGGCGCACGTCCCGGTGATCTGGGCGACGCAGGTCCTCGACACCCTCGCCCGGACCGGCCGGCCGTCGCGCGCGGAGATCACCGACGCCGCGGCGTCGGGCCGGGCCGAGTGCGTGATGCTCAACAAGGGCCCGTACGTCGACCACGCGGTGCGCTTCCTCGACGACGTGCTGGGCCGGATGGCCGACCACCAACGCAAGAAGGACTCGCTGCTGCGGCGCCTGCGGGCCTGGGAGGAGCCGGGCGTGCCGCTGCGCTGAGACCGGGGTGGCCGAGGCCGGGTCAGAAGACCGGGCCGGTGTACTTCTCGCCCGGGCCCTTGCCCGGCTCGTCCGGGTAGGCCGACGCCTCCCGGAAGGCCCGCTGCAGCGCCTGCAGCCCCTCGCGCAGCGGCCCGGCGTGCGGGCCGAGGTACTCCACGGACGCGGTGACCAGCCCGGCGAGGGCGGTGATCACCCGGCGCGCCTCGTCCAGGTCGCGGTGGGTGCCGGCCTCGGGATCCTCGTCGGCCAGGCCGAGCTTCTCGGCGGCGGAACTCATGAGCATCACGGCGGCGCGGCTGATCACCTCGACGGCCGGGATCTCGCCCAGGTGCCGGACGTCACCGGCCACGGTCGGATCGGGGGTGTCGGTCATGGGTCCACGATCCCACCCGCGCCTCGCTGCCGCTGGGGCGGGTCGGGCTGCGGCCGGCGATTCGATCGACGGCCCGAAGTTTGCTAGGCTGTGAGTCACGACCGTCCGCGTGCTCTGCGCGTGGGCAGCAAAGTGGAGTCCGACTCCCACCTCTGTGCGGCACATGACCTGGTCATGACCTTCGCTCAGTGGTCCGGTCCGCCGCCCACCGGGGTATCCGGGGAGCGTGCACCCCGAGTGATCGGGGGACGAGAGCGCACGGCCTTCGCGTCGTGGGGTCCGTCGGGCCGGTCGGTATTCGGACCCCGCCCGGTGCGCAAGCACCGTCGGCGGGGTTTTTCGTCGGAAGTCGGCCCCATGTGCTGCGGCGCGGTCACCCGGACCGCACCGCTCTACCTAGGAGGCCCCATCAGCGCTGAGACCCGCATCAACGAACGCATCCGAGTTCCCGAGGTCCGACTTGTCGGACCGGGTGGGGAACAGGTCGGAATCGTGCGTGTTGAAGATGCACTCCGCCTGGCATTCGAAGCCGATCTCGATCTGGTCGAGGTGGCCCCTGACGCCCGTCCGCCGGTCTGCAAGATCATGGACTACGGCAAGTTCAAGTACGAGGCTGCCCAGAAGGCGCGCGAGTCGCGCAAGAACCAGCAGCTGACCGTGATCAAGGAGCAGAAGCTCCGGCCGAAGATCGACGACCACGACTACGAGACCAAGAAGCGCAACGTGGTGCGCTTCCTCGAGGCGGGGTCGAAGGTCAAGGTGACGATCATGTTCCGCGGCCGCGAGCAGTCCCGCCCCGAGCTCGGGTTCCGGCTGCTGCAGCGCCTCGGCGCCGACGTCGCCGATCTCGGCTTCATCGAGACCGCCCCCAAGCAGGACGGTCGGAACATGACCATGGTCCTGGCCCCGCACAAGGGCGCCAAGACCCGCGCCAAGGCGCAGGAGACCGCCCAGGCCTCCGTCGCCAGGCCGGCTCCTGCCGCGGACAAGCCCGCGGCAGGCGACGGCACCGCGTAGCTCCGCCGGTCGACCGGGCTCACCGCCCGGCCGGCCGCTGCGCGCAAGCCGGACGAACACGAGTAAATCCCCGACGAACTGAGGACTCCATGCCCAAGTCGAAGACCCACAGCGGCACCGCGAAGCGATTCAAGGTGTCCGGCAGCGGAAAGATCCTGCGCCAGAAGGCCGGCCGCCGCCACCTGCTCGAGCACAAGTCCTCCCGGGTGACGCGTCGCCTCGACGGCAAGGCCGCCGTCTCCGACGTCGACGCCCCGCGCGTCAAGCGCATGCTCGGCATCTGAGCTTCTTTCCCCGACCGACCCCCGGGGGCGATCGACTGCCCCCCGAGATTGACAGGACATATCAGTGGCACGCGTGAAGAGGGCCGTCAACGCCCAGAAGAAGCGCCGTTCGATCCTCGAGGCTTCCAAGGGCTACCGCGGGCAGCGCTCGCGTCTGTACCGCAAGGCCAAGGAACAGCAGCTCCACTCGCTGACCTATGCCTACCGCGACCGTCGCGCGCGCAAGGGTGACTTCCGCAAGCTGTGGATCAGCCGCATCAACGCCGCTGCCCGCGCCAACGACATCACCTACAACCGCTTCATCCAGGGCCTGAAGGCCGCGGGTGTCGAGGTGGACCGCAAGATCCTCGCCGAGCTCGCCGTCTCCGACGCCGAGGCGTTCGCCGGCCTGGTTGCCGTGGCCAAGGCCGCGCTGCCCGCCGACGTCAACGCGCCGGCCGACGCCGCCTGAGCGCAGCGCCGAACGCCGAGACGACGCTGAACGACCGACCAGCACAGGAACGACCCGTGGACCCGCTCACCGAGCGCACCCCACGGGTCGTTTCTGCTGTCAAACTCCTGCGCACCTCCGACCGCCGCAAGGCCGGCCGTTTCCTCGCCGAGGGCGAGAACTCCGTCGGCGAGGCCCTCACGACCGCCGTCGTGCACGAGGTGTTCGTCACCGAGGCCGCCGCCGCCCGCTACCCCGATCTGCTCGACGTCGCCCGGCGCCGACACGTGCGGGTCTCCACCGTCACCGAGCGCGCGGCCGCCCGGCTGTCGGACACCGTCACCCCGCCCGGCATCGTCGCCGTGTGCGATCTGCTCGACGTGCCGCTCGCCCGGGCCCTGACCCCGCCGCCGCGGCTGCTCGCCGTGCCCGTCGAGATCGCCGAGCCCGGCAACGCCGGCACCGTCATCCGCGTGGCCGACGCGGTCGGCGCCGACGCGGTGGTCCTCGCCGGCGACAGCGTCGACCCGCACAACGGCAAGTGCGTCCGCGCCTCCGCGGGCAGCGTGTTCCACCTCCCGCTCGCCCGTGAACGCGACACCGGCACCGTCCTCGACGCGCTCGCCGCCGCCGGACTCCAGGTGCTCGCCACCGCCGCCGACGGCGAGGTCGATCTCGACGAGGCCGACGAGCTGCTCGCCGCCCCCACGGCGTGGCTGTTCGGCAACGAGGCCCACGGCCTCGACCCGGCGGTCGCGGCGCGGGCCGACCACCGGGTGCGCATCCCCATCCGCGGCCGCGCCGAATCGTTGAACCTTGCCACCGCCGCGTCGATCTGCCTGTACGCAAGCGCCCGCGTGCAGCATCGCGCCGACAGGGCCGTGCCCTAGCGCGGCCCGGCCATCGCCTAGGATTTGGGTGCTGCGCTGGCGCGATCCGTTCGACGCCGAACGTGGCACCACACCCACCGTTCGCCCGAAGAAGGAGTTGCACCGGTCGTGGCCAAGAATGAGGGCGGCACCCCGCCGGCAGTCGATCCGAGCGCCCTGAGCGAGGAGTCGCTCGCCGCGTCCACGCAGGCCGCGCTGGCCGCGTTCGCCGCCGCCCCCGACCTCGACGCGCTCGCGCAGGCCAAGATCGACCACCTCGGCGACAAGGCCCCCGTCTCCCTCGCCAAGCGCGCCCTGGGCGGCCTGCCCGGCAACCAGCGCGCCGACGCCGGCAAGCGGGTCAACGCGGCCCGCGGCGCGGTCACCGCGGCCTTCGACGAACGCCGCACCGAGCTCCTCGCCGAGCGCGACGCCGCGGTCCTCGTCGCCGAGGCCATCGACGTCACCCTGCCCGCCAACCGCCGGCCCGCCGGCGCGCGGCACCCGATCACGATCATCTCCGACCAGATCGCCGACGTGTTCGTCGGCATGGGCTGGGAGGTGGCCGAGGGCCCCGAGGTCGAAACCGAGCACTTCAACTTCGACGCGCTGAACTTCCTGCCGGACCACCCCGCCCGCACGATGCAGGACACCTTCCACATCGCGCCGGAGGGCTCACGGCAGGTGCTGCGCACCCACACCTCGCCGGTGCAGGTGCGCACCATGCTGCACCGCGATATCCCGATCTACGTGGTGTGCCCCGGCCGCACCTTCCGCACCGACGAGCTCGACGCCACCCACACCCCGGTGTTCTCGCAGATCGAGGGCCTGGCCGTGGACAAGGGTCTGACCATGGCCCACCTGCGCGGCACCCTGGACGCGTTCGCCCGTGCCCTGTTCGGACCCGAGACCCGAACCCGGATGCGCCCGAACTACTTCCCGTTCACCGAGCCGTCCGCCGAGGTGGACGTGTGGTTCCCGAACAAGAAGGGCGGTGCCGGCTGGGTCGAATGGGGCGGCTGCGGCATGGTCAACCCCAACGTGCTGCGCGCGAGCGGCATCGACCCCGACGAGTACACCGGCTTCGCGTTCGGGATGGGCCTCGAGCGCACCCTGCAGTTCCGCAACGGCATCTCCGACATGCGCGACATCGTCGAGGGCGACGTCCGATTCACCATGCCCTTCGGCGTGCAGGGCTGACGCCGCCCGACCCGAGACCCGACCACCGAACCGACCGAAAGAGCTGAGCACAAGTGCGAGTAGCGCAGTCCTGGCTGACCGAGATCCTGCAGCGGGCCACCCCCGAGTGGAACGTCACCGCGGAGGAACTCGATGCGGGATTCGTCCGGGTCGGACTCGAGGTGGAGGAGGTCGACACCCTCGCGCGCCTCGACGGCCCCCTCGTCGTCGGCCGCGTCCTCGAGATCACCGAGCTCACCGAGTTCAAAAAGCCCATCCGCTTCTGCCAGGTCGAGGTGGGCGAAGACGCCCCGCGCGGCATCGTGTGCGGCGCCCGCAACTTCACCGAGGGCGACCTCGTGGTCGTCGCGCTGCCCGGCGCGGTGCTGCCCGGCGGCTTCGCCATCGCCTCCCGCAAGACCTACGGCAGGGTCTCCGACGGGATGATCTGCTCCGTCGCCGAGCTCGGCATCGGCAAGGACCACTCCGGCATCCTCGTCCTCGAGGATGGCACCGCCGAACCGGGTACCGACGCCAACGACCTGCTCGGCCTCGGCGACACCGTCATCGAGCTGAACATCACCCCCGATCGCGGCTACTGCTTCTCGCTGCGGGGCCTGACCCGCGAACTCGCGTGCGGCTTCGACCTCGAGTTCGCCGACCCCGCGCACGTCGTGCCCAATCCGGCCGACGGCGGCCAGGCCTACCCGATCCGGCTCGAGCCGGAGACCGACGCCACCCGCTTCGCCGCCCGCAAGGTCACCGGCATCGACCCCAAGGCCGTGTCCCCGTGGTGGCTGCAGCGGCGGCTGCTGCTGTCCGGCATCCGCCCGATCTCCCCGGCCGTCGACGTGACCAACTACGTGCTGCTCGAACTCGGCCAGCCGCTGCACGCCTTCGACGCCGCCACCCTCCAGGGTGAGCTCGTCGTGCGGCGCGCGAAGGCGGGGGAGAAGCTGACCACCCTCGACGGCATCGAACGCGACCTCGACCCCGAGGACGTCGTCATCACCGACGACTCCGGCGTGATCTCCCTGGCCGGGATCATGGGCGGCGTCGCCACCGAGGTGAGCGGCACCACCACCGACGTCCTCCTCGAGGCCGCCACCTGGGATCCGCTGGCCGTGTTCCGGAGCGCGCGGCGCCACAAGCTGGTCAGCGAGGCGGGCAAGCGGTTCGAGCGCAACGTCGACCCCGAAGTGGCGCTGCCGGCGCTGGACCGGGCCGCGTCGCTGCTCGTGGAGATCGCCGGTGGCCGCGTCGAGCCGGTCCTGACCGACATCTCGGTCCCCGTCGAGCCGGTCTCGATCCGCATGGACATCGACCTGCCCGACCGCATGGCCGGGGTCGCCTACCCGACCGGCACCGCCGCCCGCCGGCTCACCCAGATCGGATGTGGCGTCGAGGTCGGCGTCGGCCCGGACGGGCACGGCCAGCTGGTGGTCACGCCGCCCACGTGGCGACCCGACCTGCGCCAGCCGGCCGACCTGGTGGAGGAGGTGCTGCGGCTCGAGGGACTCGAGCAGATCCCGTCCGTGCTCCCCGCCGCCCCCGCCGGACGCGGACTGACCCCGAGCCAGAAGCGCCGCCGCGCCGTGGGCCGCGCCCTGGCCGCCGACGGCCACGTCGAGGTCCTCGCCCCCGTCTTCCTGCCGGCGCACGTGTTCGACACGTGGGGTCTCGACGCCGACGACCCGCGCCGCACCACCACCAAGGTTCTCAACCCGCTCGAGGCCGACCGCCCCGAGCTGGCGACGACGCTGCTGCCCGGCCTGCTCGAGGTGCTCGCCCGCAACGTCTCCCGTGGCCAGCGCGACCTGTCGCTCTATGCGATCGCGCAGGTCGTCCTGCCCGGACCCGGCACCCGGCCCGTGCCGCCGCTGCCGGTGGACCGGCGTCCCACCGACGAGCAGATCGCGCTGCTCGAAGGATCGCTGCCCGCGCAGCCCGTCCATGTCGGGGCGGTGCTGTGCGGCCTGCGGGAGCCCGCCGGGCCGTGGGGCCCGGGCCGGCCCGCGGACGCGACCGACGCGTTCGCCGCGGCGGAGACCGTCGCGGCCGCCGCCGGTGTGCGGCTGCAGCGCCGCGCGGCGCAGTACCTGCCCTGGCATCCGGGCCGCTGCGCCGAGCTGCTCGTCGACGGTGTCGTCGTCGGCCATGCCGGCGAGCTGCACCCGGCGGTGCTCGAGCGCGGCGGCCTGCCCGCCCGCACGTGCGCGTTCGAACTGGACCTCGACGCGCTGCCGATCATGGAGTCGCTGCCGGCGCCCAAGGTCTCCCCGTTCCCCGCCGTCCTGCAGGACGTCGCCGTCGTCGTGGCCAAGGAGGTCCCGGCCGCCGACGTCGAGGAAGCGCTGCGCGCGGGTGGCGGCGAGCTGCTCGAGGACATTCGCCTGTTCGACGTGTTCGAGGGGGCGCAGGTCGGGGAGGGCCGCAAGTCGCTCGCCTTCGCGCTGCGGTTCCGGGCGGCAGACCGCACGCTCACGGAGGACGAGGCCAGCGCCGCCCGCGCCGCCGCCGTCGCGTCGGCGTCCGCCGCCGTCGGTGCCGAACTGCGGCACTGACCCGGGCCTGCGGACGTAGCCTGGGAGCATGACCACGGATCCGTCGTCCCCCGACCCCGACGCTCCGGACGCGCCCGTGCCCGACGTCACCCCGGCCGAGCCCGGTTCTCCGTCGGTCCCGGACGTGACACCGGCGGAACCGGGCTCGCCGTCGGTGCCGGACGTCCCGCCGTCCCCGGTCGGGCCGGACGTGACACCCGCCGAGGGGGCGGCCGCCGGTTACACCTCGGCCGGAGTGCCCACGTTCGACTCGGTGCGTGAGAAGATCGAACGCCGCGCAGGCACGGCGATCGGTGCGGAGGAACTCGCCCGCGAGAGCGCGGCGGGGCGCACGCTCGAGGAACAGTTCGACGAGCGCCGACGGGCCGCCGCCGACAAGCTGACCGAGATCCGCCGTTCGCTGGCCGAGGGGTGAGCCGGTCCGGTCCGACCCACCCGTATGAATGAAGTTGCATGATGATGCATAATCAATCGTATGGGTAACTCACCGGAATTCACGGCGACCGCACAGTCACCGATTCGGGTCGCCGTCGCGGGGGCCAGCGGGTACGCGGGCGGCGAAATCCTGCGCCTGCTTCTCGGTCATCCCGCCTAT
>NZ_PCZU01000065.1:1348-14048 GCF_002887785.1 Rhodococcus sp. ENV425 | reverse complement strand
CCGCCGGCGGCAACGCCGGCGCGACGCTCCGCGAGTTCCATCCCCACCTGCTTCCGCTGGCCGACCGCATCCTCGGCGCCACCGATCTCGACACCCTGGCCGGCCACGACGTCGTGTTCCTCGGCCTGCCCCACGGCCACTCCGCCGTCATCGCCGAGCAACTGCCCGACACCACCGTCGTCATCGACTGCGGCGCCGACTTCCGTCTGTCCGAGTCGGCCGACTGGGAACGCTGGTACGGCGGCGACCACGCAGGAACCTGGCCCTACGGCATGCCCGAGCTGCCCGGCAAGCGTGAGCACCTGATCGGCGCCACCCGCATCGCGGTCCCCGGGTGCTATCCCACGTCGGCCACCCTCGCCCTGGCCCCCGCCGTCGCGGCCGGCATCGTCGAGCCGAGGGTCCAGGTCGTCGCCGTGTCCGGCACCTCCGGCGCCGGCAAGTCCCCCAGGGTCGACCTCCTCGGCTCCGAGGTGATGGGCTCGGTGCGGGCCTACGGCGTCGGCGGAGCGCACCGGCACACGCCGGAGATCAAGCAGAACCTCGCCGCCCTGACCGACGCCGCCGTGACCGTCTCCTTCACCCCCGTGCTGGCGCCGATGCCCCGCGGCATCCTCGCGACCTGCACAGCCCCCACCACGGCCACCGCCGCCGAGGCCCGGGTCGTGTACGAGAAGGCCTACGCCGACGAGCCGTTCGTCCAGGTGCTGCCCGAAGGGGTGCTGCCCACCACCGGTGCGGTGCTCGGCTCCAACGCCGTGCAGCTCGCCGTCACCGTCGACCCCGACGCCGGCGTCCTCGTCGCCATCGCCGCGCTCGACAACCTGACCAAAGGCACCGCCGGCGCGGCGGTGCAGTCCATGAACCTGGCACTCGGCCTGCCCGAGACCGCCGGCCTGTCCACCGTGGGAGTCGCCCCGTGAGCATCGACAGACACTCCACCGACGAGCACGTCTACGCCGACGCCGTCGACATCGCCGGCGGACGCCTGATCCGCACCCAGGGCGTCACGTCGCCCGCCGGGTTCCGCGCCGCGGGCATCCCCGCCGGCATCAAGGCCTCCGGCAACCCGGACCTCGCGCTGGTCTTCAACGAGGGTCCGGAGCTGACCGCCGCCGGCGTGTTCACCACCAACAAGATCAAGGCAGCACCCGTGCTGTGGTCGCAGCAGGTCCTCACCTCCGGCGCCCTGCGCGCGGTGATCCTGAACAGCGGCGGCGCCAACGCCTGCACCGGCCCCGGCGGGTTCCAGGACACCCACGCCACCGCGGAGAAGGTCGCCGAAACCCTCAGCAACTGGGGCACCGAGACCGGTGCGGGCGAGATCGCCGTGTGCTCTACCGGGCTCATCGGCGACCGGCTGCCCATGGGCAAGGTCCTCGCCGGGGTGGAGGAGATCGTCCACGAACTCGCCGGCGGCATCTCCGGCGGCACCGACGCCGCCTACGCCATCATGACCACCGACACGGTGCCCAAGCAGGCGGCCCTGCACCACGCCGACAAGTGGAACGTCGGCGGCATGGCCAAGGGCGCCGGCATGCTCGCCCCCGCTCTGGCCACCATGCTGTGCGTCGTCACCACCGACGCCGTCGCCACCGCCGAGCAGCTCGACCGCGCCCTGCGCGCCGCCACCCGGCTGACATTCGACCGCCTCGACGTCGACGGGTCCACCTCCACCAACGACACCGTGCTGCTGCTCGCGTCCGGTGCCAGCGGCATCGCCCCCACCCAGGAACAGCTCGACGCCGCCGTCCTCGCGGTGTGCGACGACCTCGCCGGGCAGATGATGGCCGACGCCGAGGGCGTCACCAAGCGGGTCACCGTCACCGTCCGCGGCGCCGCAAGCGAACAGGACGCCCTCGTCGGCGCGCGCACCGTCGCGCGCGACAACCTCGTCAAGACCGCCCTGTTCGGTTCCGACCCCAACTGGGGTCGCGTCCTCGCCGCGATCGGCATCGCCCCGATCGACCTCGACCCGAACCGCATCTCCGTCACGTTCAACGGCTCCCCGGTGTGCATCGACGGTGTCGGCGCCCCCGGCGCCCGCGAGGTCGACCTCTCCGGCCCCGACATCGCCCTCGACATCGACCTCGGCGTCGGCGACGCCGAGGTGACCATCCGCACCACCGACCTCTCCCACGGCTACGTCGAAGAGAACTCGGCCTACTCGTCATGACCGGAACCGATATGGCCACCGATCCCATCGCGCAGCTCACCGCCCACCAGAAGGCGTACGTCCTCGCCGAGGCCCTGCCGTGGCTGCAGAAGTTCCGCGGCAAGATCGTCGTGGTCAAGTACGGCGGCAACGCCATGATCGACGACGACCTCAAGCGCGCCTTCGCCGCCGACATGGCGTTCCTGCGCACCGTCGGCGTCCATCCCGTCGTCGTCCACGGCGGCGGACCGCAGATCAACGCCATGCTGAAGCGACTGGGCATGGCAGGTGAGTTCCGCGGTGGTTTCCGCGTCACCACCCCCGAGGTGATGGACGTCGTCCGCATGGTGCTGTTCGGCCAGGTCGGCCGCGAACTCGTCGGCCTGATCAACGCCCACGGCCCGTACGCCGTCGGCATCTCCGGCGAGGACGCCCACCTCTTCACAGCCACCCGCCGCACGGTCGTCGTCGACGGCGAGGACACCGACATCGGTCTCGTCGGCGACGTCACTACCGTGGACCCCGCCGCCGTCCACGACCTCATCGCGGCCGGCCGCATCCCCGTCGTCTCCACCATTGCCCCCGATGCCGAGGGCGTGGTCCACAACATCAACGCCGACACCGCCGCCGCCGCCCTCGCCGAGGCCCTCGGCGCGGAGAAGCTCGTGGTCCTCACCGACGTCGAGGGCCTCTACACCGATTGGCCCGACCGCAGTTCCCTCGCCACCAGCATCGACGCCGACGCCCTGGCCGATCTGCTGCCGTCCCTCGACGCCGGCATGGTCCCGAAGATGGAGGCCTGCCTGCGGGCCGTCCGCGGCGGCGTGCCCACCGCCCACGTCATCGACGGACGCCAGCCGCACTCGGTGCTGCTCGAACTCCTCACCGAGGAAGGCATCGGCACGATGGTCACTCCCACCCACCCCCGGACGACCGCACCCACCCAGGAAGGCACCTCATGACCGGCACCTCCGAACTCCAGCAGCGCTGGGCCGGGTCGCTGATGAACAACTACGGCGTCCCCAAGGTCGCCCTCGTCGCCGGCGACGGTGCCGTCGTCACCGACGCCGACGGCAAGCAGTACCTCGACCTGCTCGGCGGCATCGCCGTCAACGCCCTCGGTCACCGCCATCCCGCCATCCGCGAGGCCGTCACCGCGCAACTCGACACGCTCGGCCACGTGTCCAACCTCTACGCCAGCGGACCCGTCGTCGAACTCGCCGAGCGTCTCCTCGCGCACTTCGGGCACCCCGGCCGGGCGTTCTTCTGCAACTCCGGCACCGAAGCCAACGAGGCTGCGTTCAAGCTCGCCCGGCTCACCGGACGCCCCAAGATCATCGCCGCCGAGAAGGCCTTCCACGGCCGCACCATGGGCGCCCTGGCACTCACGGGCCAGCCCGACAAGCGCGCCCCGTTCGAACCCATGCCCCCCGGCGTCGAATTCGTCCCCTACGGCGACGCGGACGCCCTCGACGCCGCCGTCGACGAGAACACCGCCGCCGTGTTCCTCGAACCGATCATGGGGGAGTCCGGCGTCGTCGTCCCCCCCGAGGGCTCCCTGGCCCACGCCCGCCGCATCACCGCCGAACGCGGGGCGCTGCTCGTCCTCGACGAGGTGCAGACCGGCATCGCCCGCACCGGCACGTTCTTCGCCCACCAGGCCGTCGGCATCGTGCCCGACGTGATGACCCTCGCCAAGGGGCTCGGCGGTGGCCTGCCCATCGGCGCCGTCGTCGCCACCGGACCGGCCGCCGACTTCTTCCAGCCCGGCAAGCACGGCACCACCTTCGGCGGCAACCCGGTGTGCGCCGCCGCCGCGCTCGCCGTCCTGCGCACCATCGACGAACAGCACCTGCTCGCCCACGTCGACGCCGTCGGCAAATCCATCGCCACCGGCATCGAAGCGCTCGGGCACCCCCTCGTCGACCACGTCCGAGGCGCCGGCCTGCTGCTCGGCATCGTCCTCACCGACACCAAGGCACCCGCCGTCGAAGCGGCCGCCCGGGACGCCGGCTATCTCGTCAACGCCGCCGCCCCCGACGTCATCCGCCTCGCGCCGCCGCTGATCCTCACCCAGGAACAGGCCGACGGGTTCGTCGCGACGCTGCCCTGCGTGCTCGACGCCGCCCAGCAGGAAGGAAACTAGACCCATGGTGAAGCACTTCCTCAAGGACGACGACCTCACGCCCGCGCAGCAGAGCGAGGTCCTCGACCTCGCCGCGGCCCTGAAGAAGGCCCCGTTCTCGGCCCGTCCCCTCGAGGGCCCGCGCGGCGTCGGAGTCATCTTCGAGAAGAACTCGACCCGCACCCGCTTCTCCTTCGAGATGGGTATCGCCCAGCTCGGCGGCCACGCCGTCGTCGTCGACGGCCGCACCACCCAGCTCGGACGCGAGGAAACCCTGCAGGACACCGGCCGCGTCCTGTCCCGCTACGTCGACGCCGTCGTCTGGCGCACCTTCGGCCAGGACCGGCTCCAGGCGATGGCCGAAGGCGCCACCGTGCCCCTCGTCAACGCCCTCTCCGACGAGTACCACCCCTGCCAGGTCCTCGCGGACCTGCTCACCCTCCGCGAGCACAAGGGTGAGCTGCACGGGCTGAAGCTGACCTACCTCGGCGACGGTGCCAACAACATGGCGCACTCGCTGCTGCTCGGCGGTGTCACCGCCGGCATCGACGTCACGATCGCCGCCCCCGCCGGTTTCGTCCCGAACCCCGCCGTCGTGGACGCGGCCCGCGCCCGCGCCGCCGAAACCGGCGCGCGGATCACCCTCACCGAGGACCCGCGCGCCGCCGTCGCCGGCGCCGACGCCCTCGTCACCGACACCTGGACCTCCATGGGCCAGGAGAACGACGGACTCGACCGCGTCGGTCCCTTCCGCCCGTACCAGGTCAACGCCGAGCTGCTCGCGCTCGCCGACCCGAACGCCGTCGTGCTGCACTGCCTGCCCGCCCACCGCGGCGACGAGGTCACCGACGAGGTCCTGGACGGACCGCAGTCGGTGGTGTGGGACGAGGCCGAGAACCGCCTCCACGCACAGAAGGCGCTGCTCGTGTGGCTGCTCGAGCAGCGCGAACGGTAACCGTGAGCAGCGTGGCCGAACCGTCGAGCGGCGCCGGACCGGCCGGCGCCGCCGCGGCCCCGACCCGCGCGGCCCGGCAGGCCCGGATCACCGCGCTCGTCGCCACCCACGCGATCCGCAGCCAGCCGGAACTCGCCGCGCTGCTGGCCGCCGAAGGCATCGAGGTGTCGAACGCCACCCTCTCCCGCGACCTCGAGGAGCTCGGAGCGGTCAAGCTCCGCGGGGCCGACGGCGGGCCCGGCGTGTACGTCGTCCCTGAGGACGGGAGCCCCGTCCGCGGCGTGTCCGGAGGCACCGACCGGCTCTCCCGCCTGCTCGGCGAACTGCTGGTCTCCACCGACTCGAGCGGCAACATCGCCGTGCTCCGCACCCCACCCGGAGCAGCGCACTATCTGGCCAGCGCACTCGATCGGGCATCATTACCCGAAGTGGTCGGCACCATCGCCGGCGACGACACCATCGCGGTGATCGCGCGCGAGCCCCTCACCGGAGCCGACCTCGCCGCGAAGATCGAATCCCTGGCCTGATCCGATCGCGCACCGAGCACCGATAGACGCAAGTTCAATCAAGAAGGAGCACAAACACAATGGCCGATCGCGTCGTACTCGCCTACTCGGGCGGGCTGGACACCTCCGTCGCCATCAGCTGGATCGGCAAGGAGACCGGCAAGGAGGTCGTCGCCGTCGCCATCGATCTCGGCCAAGGCGGCGAGGACATGGAGGTCGTGCGCCAGCGCGCCCTCGACTGCGGCGCGGTCGAATCCGTCGTCGTCGACGCCAAGGACGAGTTCGCGGAGGAGTACTGCCTGCCGACCGTCCAGGCCAACGCCCTCTACATGGACCGCTACCCGCTGGTCTCCGCGATCAGCCGCCCCCTGATCGTCAAGCACATCGTCAAGGCTGCCCGCGATCACGGCGGCACGGTCGTCTCGCACGGTTGCACCGGCAAGGGCAACGACCAGGTCCGCTTCGAGGTCGGCTTCGGCGCCCTCGCCCCCGACCTCGAGGTCATCGCCCCCGTCCGCGACTACGCCTGGACCCGCGAGAAGGCCATCGCCTTCGCCGGCGAGCACAACCTGCCGATCAACGTCACCAAGAAGTCCCCGTTCTCGATCGACCAGAACGTGTGGGGCCGTGCCGTCGAGACCGGCTTCCTCGAGGACCTGTGGAACGCCCCCACCAAGGACGTCTACGACTACACCGAGGACCCCAGCCTCAACTGGCAGGCCCCCGACGAGCTGATCATCACCTTCGAGAAGGGCGTGCCCACCGCGATCGACGGCCGGCCGGTCACCGTGCTCGAGGCCATCCAGGAACTGAACCGCCGCGCCGGCGCCCAAGGCGTCGGCCGCCTCGACATGGTCGAGGACCGCCTCGTCGGCATCAAGAGCCGCGAGATCTACGAGGCCCCCGGCGCTCTCACCCTCATCCACGCCCACCAGGAGCTCGAGCACGTCACCCTCGAACGCGAACTCGGCCGGTACAAGCGCCGCGTGGAGGAGCGCTGGAGCGAGCTGGTCTACGACGGTCTCTGGTACTCGCCGCTGAAGTACGCGCTCGACGCGTTCGTCCAGAACACCCAGGAGCACGTCTCCGGCGACATCCGGCTCGTCCTGCACGGCGGCCACATCGCCGTCAACGGCCGCCGCAGCGCCGAATCGCTGTACGACTTCAACCTCGCTACCTACGACGAGGGCGACAGCTTCGACCAGTCCAACGCCAAGGGCTTCGTCCAGATCCACGGCCTGTCCTCCAAGGTCGCCGCCAAGCGGGACCTGGGCCTGTAGTCATGACCGCCCACGACGCCGATGGCATCCGGAGTCACGATGCCGAAGGCATCCAGAGTCACGATGCCGAAGGCATCCAGAGTCACGGCACCAACGAGGGCGCCCTGTGGGGCGGCCGGTTCGCATCCGGACCGGCCGCCGCCATGGCGGCACTGAGCAAGTCCACCCACTTCGACTGGGCGCTCGCCCCCTACGACGTCCGGGCCTCCAAGGCGCACGCGCGCGTGCTGCACAAGGCCGGCCTGCTCAGCGAGGCCGACCTCGCCACCATGCTCGACGGCCTCGACCGGCTCGGCGCCGACGTCGCCTCCGGCGCGTTCGCCCCGGCCGAGTCCGACGAGGACGTCCACGGCGCCCTCGAACGTGGGCTCATCGAGCGGGTCGGTCCCGACGTCGGCGGCCGGCTGCGAGCCGGCCGCTCCCGCAACGATCAGGTCGCCACCCTGTTCCGGATGTGGCTGCGCGACGCGGCGCGACGTATCGCCGGCGGTGTCCTCGCCGTCGTCGACGCCCTCGCCGACCAGGCCGCCGCGCATCCCGCCGCGGTGATGCCGGGCAAGACCCACCTGCAGGCAGCACAGCCGGTACTGCTCGCGCACCACCTGCTCGCGCACGCCCACCCGCTGCTGCGCGACGTGCAGCGGCTGCGGGACTTCGACGCGCGTGCGGCGGTGTCCCCGTACGGCTCGGGAGCGCTCGCCGGCTCCTCCCTCGGCCTCGACCCCGACGCGATCGCGGCAGAACTGAACTTCGACTCCGCCGCCGAGAACTCGATCGACGCCACCTCCGCGCGCGACTTCGCTGCCGAGGCCGCGTTCGTGTTCGCCATGATCGCGGTCGACCTCTCCCGCATGGCGGAGGAGGTCATCCTCTGGAGCACCCCGGAGTTCGGCTACATCACCCTCGCCGACGAGTGGTCCACCGGATCGTCGATCATGCCGCAGAAGAAGAACCCGGACGTCTCGGAACTGACCCGGGGCAAGGCAGGTCGCCTCATCGGCAACCTCACCGGCCTGCTCGCCACCCTCAAGGCCCAACCGCTGGCGTACAACCGGGACCTGCAGGAGGACAAGGAGCCGGTGTTCGACTCGGTCCTGCAGCTCGAGCTGCTGCTGCCGGCGATCACCGGTCTCGTGTCCACCCTGACCTTCCACACCGATCGTATGGCCCAGTTGGCACCCGCCGGATTCACCCTCGCCACCGACATCGCCGAGTGGATGGTGCGCCAGGGTGTCCCGTTCCGCGTCGCACACGAGGCGGCCGGGGCGTGCGTGCGCGCGGCGGAGGCGCGCGGCGTCGGCCTCGAGGAACTCACCGACGACGAGCTGGCGGCGGTCGACCCCGCGCTGACGCCGCAGGTCCGCGAGGTGCTCACCGTGGAGGGCTCCATCGCTTCCCGCAACGCCCGCGGCGGCACCGCGGGCGCCCGGGTAGGTGAACAGCTCGACGGAGTTCGTGCCGCCGCTCGCGCGCTGCGGGACTGGGTGCGCAGCTGACCGGCCCGCTCGGTGAACAGGGCCATCGCCTCGACGTAATGTGGCAGGCTGTCATTCCTGACAGGGTGGACACACGCAGAACTCGGCGGATGGGAAGAGGTTCGTGGCACTGGGCGGTGGATCGGTGATGGGGCCCCTGCGGCGCGTGGTGGCGACCGCGCAGAACGGCCTCGAGGTGGTCCGTCACGGCGGTCTGGAAACGGGGGCGACACCGTCGCCGTTCCAGATCGTCGAGCGGACCGGCATGTACAGGCTGCGGCACTACTACCCGGAATCCGACGCCGCCGAGAATGCTGCTCCGGTGGTGCTGGTCCCCCCGATGATGATGTCGGCGGACGTCTACGACGTCACCCGCGATACCGGAGCCGTCGGCATCCTGCACTCGATGGGTCTCGACCCCTGGGTGGTCGACTTCGGCTCCCCGGACCGGGAAGAAGGCGGGTGGGACCGCACCCTCACCGACCACATCATCGCCCTCGACGAGATCATCGATCACGTGCACGAATACACCGGCCGGGACATCCACCTGGCCGGGTACTCGCAGGGCGGCATGTTCTGCTATCAGGCCGCGGCCTACCGCCGCAGTCGGCACGTCGCCAGCCTGATCACCTTCGGCAGCCCCGTGGACACCCTGGCCGCCCTGCCGTTCGGGATTCCCGAGGGCGTCGCCGTCCGGGCCGCCGACTTCCTCGCCGACCACGTCTTCAACCGGCTCGCCATCACCGGGTGGATGGCCAAGACAGGCTTCCAGTTCCTCGACCCCGTCAAGACCGTGCGTTCGCGCATCGAGTTCCTCATGCAGCTGCACGACCGGGAAGCCCTCCTGCCGCGCGAACCTCAGCGCCGCTTCCTCGACACGGAGGGGTGGGTGGCCTGGTCCGGTCCTGCAGTGGCCGAGTTGCTTCGCCAGTTCATCGTGCACAACCGCATGGTCAGCGGCGGCTTCGTCATCAACGACCGGGCCGTGAGCCTGGCCGAGATCACTTGCCCCATCCTCGCGTTCGTCGGCGAGGTGGACGACATCGGGCAGCCCCTCGCGGTGCGCGGCATACGCAAGGCCGCCCCCCGGGCTCAGGTGTTCGAATACTCCTTGCGCGCAGGCCATTTCGGGCTCGTCGTGGGCGGCACCGCGGCGCGGCAGACCTGGCCCGCCGTCGGCGAATGGGTGCAGTGGCGGGAAGGGCACGGCGACCGGCCGGTCGGCGTCGGCCGGATGGCGATCCCCGAGCTCCACGCAGAAGGAGAGACCGGGGTGTCCGTCGCGGCCCGCCTCACCCACACCGTCGCCACCATCGCCGAGGTCGGTGTGGAGGTCGGCAAGGGCATCGCCGACCTGGCCTCCGAAACGGTGCGCGGGGCCCGGGAGCTGTCGGGGGAGGCGGCCCGGGCCCTTCCGCGCCTGGCCCGGCTCGGACAGATTCAGCCACGAACCCGCATCTCGCTCGCCGGCGTCCTGACGGAGCAGTGCCGCAAGGGGCCGCACCGCGAGTGCTTCATCTACGAGGACCGCGTCTACACCTTCGCCGACGTCAATCGGCGGATCGACAACGTGGTGCGCGGGCTGGTGCACTCCGGTGTCCGCCCCGCCGCCCACATCGGTGTCCTCATGGACACCCGTCCCAGTGCGATGGCCGCGGTCACGGCCGTCTCCCGCATCGGCGCGGTGTCGGTCCTGCTCCCGCCCGGCCCCGACCTCGACGAGGCCATCCGGTTGGGCGCCGTCCAGAAGATCATCACCGATCCCGAGAACCTCCAGCAGGCGATCGCCACCGGCATCCCGGCCCTGGTCCTCGGTGGTGGCAGCATCCGCGAACTGGACATCCCGGCCGGCGCCGACGTCGTCGATCTCGAACACCTCGACATCACCACGGTCGAACTCCCCGGCTGGTATGCGCCCGACCCCGGCGTCGCGCGCGAACTCGCCTTCCTCCTGTTCACCGGGAGCGGCGACACCCTGGAGATGCGTCAGATCTCCAACCACCGATGGGCGCTCTCGGCCTTCGGCACCGCCACCGCCGCCGCACTGGGGCGTGGTGACACGGTGTATTGCCTTGCCCCGCTTCATCATTCGTCCGGTCTCCTGGTCAGCTTCGGTGGCGCGCTCGCCGGCGGCTGCCGCATAGCCCTGTCCCACGGCCTGGACCCCGCCCGCTTCAGCGAGGAAGTGCACCGCTACGGCGTCACCGTCGTCACCTACACCTGGGCGATGATGCGGGACGTCCTCGACAGCCCGGCACTGCACATCGACGAGATCCACCCCGTCCGCCTCTTCATCGGCTCGGGCATGACGCCCGGCCTGTGGCGGCGGACCCTCGAACGCTTCGCTCCCGCCCAGGTGCTCGAGTTCTATGCCTCCACCGACGGCGAGATCGTCCTGGCCAACGTCTCGGGTGCCAAGATCGGATGCAAGGGACGGCCGCTGCCCGGCAGCGCCGAGGCACGCCTGGCGGCGTGGGACCCGACCACCGGTCGTCTGGTGGAGGACGCGCGGGGCTTCGTCCGCGAGAGCGCCGCCGGCGAGGTCGGCCTCCTGCTCGGCCGGCCCAGCGCGTCGACGGAAGCGCTGCCCGGCGTCATGCGGGGAGTGTTCGAACTCGGCGACGTGTGGGTGCCCACCGAGAACCTCTTCCGACGAGACCAGGACGGTGACTACTGGCTGCTCGACAGCAAGCACAGTGTCATCCGCACCCCGCACGGACCGGTGTACGGCCAGCCGGTGGTGGATGCCCTCGGCGGTATCCCGCGGGTCGATCTCTGCGTCGTATACGGCGTGCGCACCGGAGACACCGAAGTCGCCGTGGCCGCGTGCACCCTGCGCGAGAACCGCGCGCCGAGCGCCGCCGAGATCACGGCGGCACTCGACGCGGTTCCCGCTCCGGAACGGCCCGACCTGGTCCATGTCGTGCCGCACATCGCACTCGGGCCCACGTATCGGCCGATGTCCGGTGACCTGCCGGCGCGGGGCCTGCCGAAGCCGACCGTGCGGTCGTGGTTCGCCGACCCGGCGACCGGAACCTACAAGCGGTTCACCAAAGCGGTCGCGGCGAGATTCACCGGCGTCGGCACAGGTCCGGCACCGGGCGCACGGTAGCCTGGGGCCGTCCGAGTCCCGCACCACCGTCGAGAGGACCACCGTGGCTGTCGATCCCACGCTGCTGAGCATCCTGGCCTGCCCGCAGGACAAGGGGCCGCTGCTCCTCGTGGACGATTCGGTTCTCTACAACCCGCGGTTGCGCCGCGCGTATCCGATCGAGAACGGCATCCCCGTCCTCCTCGTCGACGAGGCCCGAGCGGTGACCGAGGCCGAACACGAGGACTTCGTCGCGCGCGGCGTGGCCGGCTGGACCGAGGACCGGGTGGCGGACTGAGCGTGGCGTTCGAGCGGCTCACCGGGGTCGACCCGCTGACTGCGGCGCACACGATCCTCGGCGCCACGCTGTGCGCGGGCGAGGTGGTCCTGCGGATCACGGAGGTCGAGGCCTACGGCGGGCCCGAGGACGGTCCCTGGCCCGATCCGGCGGCGCACTCCTACCGGGGACGTACGCCGCGGAATGCGGTGATGTTCGGCCCTGCCGGCCATCTCTACATCTACCGCAGCTATGGGCTGCACCACTGCGCGAACATCTCCGTGGGGCCCGACGGAGTGGCCGCGGCGGTACTGCTGCGAGGTGCCGAAGTAGTCGCGGGGGAGGAGATCGTCCGTTCCCGGCGAACGGCCGGGACTCCCGCACCGAACCTTGCCCGCGGACCCGGCAACCTCGCGGCCGCCTTGGGATTGACGCTGGCGGACAACGGGATCGATGTGCTCGACGATGGCGCAACCGCGAAACTCACTCTGGGTGACGTCGACCGGGTCGCGTCGGGCCCACGCGTGGGCATCAGTGTCGCGGCCGAACGACCGTGGCGGCTGTGGATCCCCGGCGCCGTGGGGGTGTCGGCGTACCGGCGCAGCCCGCGCGCGCCGGCCGCTCCCCGTCGGATGGGATGATCGAGCGGTGACTGAGCACATCCTCGACGAACTGACCTGGCGTGGACTGATCGCCCAATCGACCGACCTCGACACACTCCGCCGCGATCTCGCCGCGGGCCCGGTCACGCTCTATGCCGGATTCGATCCCACCGGGCCGAGTCTGCATGCCGGTCACCTCGTGCCGTTGCTGGCCCTGAAGCGTTTCCAGCGAGC
>NZ_PCZU01000065.1:0-1338 GCF_002887785.1 Rhodococcus sp. ENV425 | reverse complement strand
CGGGCGGCGCTACCGGCATGATCGGAGATCCGCGGGAGGGAGGGGAGCGGACCATGAACTCGGCGGACACGGTCGCCGAATGGGCCGCACGCATCCGCGGTCAGCTCGAGCGGTTCGTGGACTTCGACGATTCGCCGACCAGCGCGATCGTCGTGAACAACGCCGACTGGACCTCCTCGCTCAGCGTCGTCGACTTCCTCCGCGATATCGGCAAGCACTTCTCCGTCAACGTCATGCTCGCTCGCGACACGGTGAAGCGCCGGCTCGAGGGCGACGGCATCTCGTACACCGAGTTCAGCTACATGCTGCTGCAGGCCAACGACTACGTGCAGTTGCGTCGCGAGCACGGGTGCACGCTGCAGGTGGGGGGGTCGGACCAGTGGGGCAACATCATCGCGGGCGTCGAGCTCAACCGACGGACCGACGGTGCCGCCGTGCACGCGCTCACCGTCCCGCTCGTCACCTCGGCCGACGGCAAGAAGTTCGGGAAATCCACCGGCGGCGGAAGCCTCTGGCTCGACCCGGAGATGACCACGCCGTACGCCTGGTACCAGTACTTCGTCAACGCCGCCGACGCCGACGTCGTGAAGTACCTGCGGTGGTTCACGTTCCTGGATCAGGACGAACTGGCCGAACTCGAGACGGCGACGGCCGAGCGACCGCAGGCGCGCGAGGCGCAGCGCCGCCTTGCGGCCGAAATGACGACCCTCGTTCACGGCGAGGCCAACACCCGGGCGGTCGAACTTGCGAGCCGGGCGCTGTTCGGTCGTGGAGAGTTGGCGGACCTGGACGAAGCGACCCTCTCGGCCGCGCTGGCGGAGGCCTCCGTCGCGGAAGTGCACGACGGGCAGCCCGGCACGATCGTGGACCTGCTCGTCGCGACCGGCCTGTGCGAGAGCAAGGGCGCTGCCCGACGCACGATCAAGGAGGGGGGTGCCTCCGTGAACAACCAACGGATCTCATCCGAGGAGTGGACCCCGTCGAGCGCGGATCTGCTGCACGACCGCTGGCTTGTCCTGCGGCGAGGCAAGCGCAACTTTGCCGGCGTGCGAGTCGAACGCGGCTGAGCGCACTGCCGCCACCGCCGACGGGCCGCTGACCTGCGGATTTGACGGCCCGTTAGCGGTGGCGTAACTTTGTCGTCGTTCGAGCGACACGGACGCCGACCCGGACCGAGAGGTACGGAAAGCGGTTGCGCCCTGATCGGTCGAGCAGCCAACACGAAGATCGCAGACAGTGTTTGCGTCCGCGAGTTCAGAGTGTTAGGCTAGAACGGTTGCCCCGGAGCAAGGCGCGAAGGCGCGGAGCGATGGTGTGTGCGTGTTCTTTGAGAACTCA
>NZ_PCZU01000064.1:17073-49394 GCF_002887785.1 Rhodococcus sp. ENV425 | reverse complement strand
AGCGTGTCGCATGGACCACCTGAGTCAGCCGTGACCGAAGCGATGTGACATTCGGCCAGGACGACCGGGCCGTGACGGCGAGAATTGCCCGCGGCCCGACCGAGCCGAGTTGTCCACCGCTTGTCCACAGAGTTGTCCACAGGTGGGGGGAAACACCCGTAGGCCCCGGTCGCCGCGTGACGACCGGGGCCTACGGGGAGGAGCTACTTGCCCAGGGCCTTCTCGGTCGCCGCGAGCAGCACGCACGTCGCGACGCCGTCCATGGCGGTGGCGAGTTCGTTCAGCGACGGGAAGCTCGGGGCGAGCCGGATGTTCTTGTCCTCGGGGTCGTTCTTGTACGGGAACGCCGACCCGGCCGCGGTCAGCGCGATCCCCGCGTTCTTCGCGAGGGAGATGACCCGCTTGGCGGTGCCCTCCACCACGTCGAGGCTGATGAAGTAGCCGCCCTTCGGCTCGGTCCAGGACGCCACCTTCGACGGCCCGAGCCGGTCCTCGAGGATCTTCAGCACGAGCGCGAACTTCGGTGCGAGGAGCTCGCGATGCTTGGCCATGTGGGCCCGCACCCCGTCGGCATCACCGAAGAAGCGCAGATGACGCAGCTGGTTGACCTTGTCCGGGCCGATGGTCTTGATACCCAGGAACTTCTCGTACCACGCCAGGTTCTCGGCCGAGCTGCCGAAGAAGCTGACGCCGGCGCCGGCAAAGGTGATCTTGGATGTCGAGGCGAGGACGAACACGCGGTTCGGGTGCCCGGCCTCGGCCGCCATGCCCAGGATGTCCAGGGCGGGGGCGGCCTCCTCGACCAGGGGATGCACGGCGTACGCGTTGTCCCAGAAGATCCGGAAGTCCGGCGCGGCGGTCGGCATCGACGCCAGTTCGCGGGCGGCGCGCTCGGAGTACACGGCGCCGGTCGGGTTCGAGTAGGTGGGCACCGCCCACATGCCCTTGATCTGCGGGTCCGAGCCGACGAGCGCGGCGATCTTCGCCAGGTCCGGCCCGTCGTCGTGCATGGGCACCGGGATCATCTCGATCCCGTACGACTCGGTGATCGCGAAGTGCCGGTCGTAGCCGGGCGCGGGGCACAGGAACCTGACGACGGGTTCCTGGGACCACGGGCGCGGTGAATCCACCGTGCCGTGCAGCAACGACGCCACGACCAGGTCGTGCATGATCTCGAGGCTGGCGTTGTTGCCGGCGATCAGGTTCTCGGTGGGGATGCCCAGGAGCTCCCCGAAGATGGCGCGCAGCTCGGGCAGTCCGCGCAGGCCGCCGTAGTTACGGCAGTCCGTGCCGGACGCGTCGCGGTAGTCGTCGACCCCGGGCAGCGACAGCAACTCCGCGGAGAGGTCCAGCTGCTCGGGGGACGGCTTGCCGCGAGTCAGGTCCAGCGTCAGCTTCTCGGCTTCGAGTCGCGCGTAGTTGTGGGACTGGCGCTCGTGCTCTGCGACGAGTTCCTCATGGCTCATCAACCCAATCTGGGTTTGGGTAGGCATGCGGAAGGACCTTTCACCGCGCCCAACGGCACGGGCATCGGCATCGGAAGCTAGGGGACCCCGCGCACCCGGCAGAGCCCGTTGACCCTTGCTGCCTTCCGGCCCTGGGGGAGTTCACAGGATGCGCGCCGCGCGGGATCCATCGGCCAGTGTAGACAAACATCGCTCCGAACCGTGAATCGGCACCGCCACACCCCGCCGAAACCCGCGGCGACCTCCCCGTTTGGCAACCACCAGGTCATATTCGGTATGCTTCCCCACGGAGGATTCGCCTAGTGGCCTATGGCGCTCGCCTGGAACGCGGGTTGGGTTAACGCCCTCAGGGGTTCAAATCCCCTATCCTCCGCCACGGGGAAGCCCCTGTGATCCGCAGCTTCGCGGATCACAGGGGCTTTTTCGCTTCCCTGTCGTGTCGGCCCCACCCTCTAGCCTCGCGGCATGCGCTTCTCCGGCATCGTCGAGGTCTTTCCCGGCCCGGGCGGCTGGCACTACCTCGACGTGCCGGCCCGGATCGTCGAGGCCGTGACGAGCGTCGCCGTACGCGGACTGATCCCGGTACGCGCCCGCATGGGCGGCACCGAGTGGGACACGTCCCTGCAGCCGCGGGGCGACGGCCGGCATTTCCTCGCGTTGAAGAGGTCGGTGCGCGCCGCCGAGTCGGTCGAGGTGGGCGACACGGTGACGATCACGGTCGCGGAGCGCTGACGCGCCGGGCGGCTCACTCGCAGGCGACACCGTCCCGGTCACCGTCCATCTCCTCGCTGTACCCGGGCTGACCGGCGTACAGCGGCGCGGCGCCGGCGGTCCGCGCCTCGGCGCAGTTGCGGTAGGTCGCGGCGGCGGCCGGCGGCGATGCCACCGACGGGGCCGGTTCCGGCGCCACGGTCGCGGCAGGCGCGGCGGGCACGGGGGCCGGGGCGGCGGCGCCGCACTCGGTGAGGACGCGGACCATCGCGTCGTGCTCGGCCTGGGTCACCCACAGCTGATAGAGGGCCTTGACCTCGATCTGCCGCGCGACGTACGTGCACCGGTAGGACCGGTTCGGCGGCAGCCAGGTCGCGGCGTCGCCGTCGCCCTTCTGCTGGTTGGCGTCGCCGTCGACGGCCTGCAGGTTGCGGGGATCGTTGGCGAAGTTCGCGCGGGTCTGCTGGTCGAGCTGCTGGGCACCCTTCTGCCACGCGTCGGACAGCGCGACGACATGGTCGATCTGCACGTCGGCGGAGGTGTCCTGGCCACGGCGGAACTCGATGGTCGTGCCGGTGTAGGCGTCGTGGAGGGTGCCGAAGAGGACCACGCAGTCCCGGGTGGCGGTCTTGTAGGTGATGTCGACGAGGTCGCGCCGCAGGATGTCGTTGCGGGTGTCGCAGCCGTTGCGGCCGCCGTCGACGTCGACGTCGTCGCTCCACGCCGGGCCGAAGAGTTCGCGGTCGTAACCGGTCTTGGGCGCTCGCCCCTTGACCGGCAGCGTCGCGAGCGTGGCCAGCGCCGACGAGGCGGATGCGTCCGCGGGAACGTGGGTCGGCGCCGGTGCGGGGGCCGGGGGCGGGGTGGTCGTCACCGTCGGGGTCGCGGCGACGGTGGGCGCGTGCGCCGGGGTGGCGGTGTCCGTTGCTGCGGCGCATCCGGTCAGCAGCAGGGCCGCCGCGGCGAGTCCGGCGCTCCATCCCCGCCTGCGGTGGTTCGGGGACTGGCGGGACGGTGAGGCGAACACGCTGGGTACTCCTGGGGGCGGGATGCGGTACGGCGGCACCCTCCGCGGGGGAACGAAAGGGCGTCTCCCGGAGGTCGTACCGGACATCCCTTTCGTTACCAGAGGTAACAGCACAAGGTGATTACGATTTGTCCGTGGTCGGATACGGCAGACAACTCACGGCCCTCGCCATCGCGCTGTCCGGCCTCGCCGGATTCGTCGACGCGCTCGGCTTCATCACCCTCGGGGGCGTGTTCGTGTCGTTCATGAGCGGCAACTCCACGCGCATGAGCGTCGGCCTGGCCGACGGCGCCTGGGGCCAGGCGGCCCTCACCGCCGGCATCATCGGGCTCTTCCTCGTCGGTGTCGTCCTCGGCGGGGTGGTGGCGCAACTGTCCGACCGCAGCCGGCGCGCCCGCAAGACCGCCGTCCTCGCCGCGGTATCCGCGCTGCTGCTACTCGGTGCGCTCGCCCACACGGCGGGGTGGACGCCCGTCGCGGTGGTGGCGATGACCCTCGCCATGGGCGCGGAGAACTCGGTGTTCCAGCGCGACGGCGAGGTGAGCGTGGCCCTGACGTACATGACCGGGGCGCTCGTCAAGATCGGGCAGCGGCTCGCGGCCGCGCTGTTCGGCGGGCCCCGCTGGAGCTGGCTGCCGTACCTGGGCCTGTGGCTGGGCCTGGTGACCGGCGCCGTCGGCGGTGCCCTCGCGCATCGGGCGTTCGGACTGCACGCCCTGTGGGTCGCCACCGCGGTCGCCGTCGCACTCACCGTCGCGGTGCGGCACCTGCCGTACCGGCCGTGACGGAAGCCGGTTCCCCACGCAGGCAGCGATTGTCGGAGCCTGCGCCTACGCTCGTGGGCCATGAGGTGGTATGTGCCGAGCACTCCCAGCGCGGACCTCGCCGAGCACCTGGTGTGCGTGTGGTCGGCGGTCTCCGACGGGCAGAGTCACCTCCTCGTTCCGGACGGATGCGTCGACGTCCTGTGGATCGCCGGCGTCGGCATCCGCGTGTGCGGTCCGGAAACCTCCGCGTGGTCGTTCACCCTGCCGCCCGGCGTCGTCTCCGCCGGCGTGCGGTTCCGCCCCGGTCTCGCCTCGTTCGCCCTGCGCGCGTCGGCCGCGCAACTCCGCGATACCCGCGTCGGGTTGGACGACTTGATCGGCTCGGCCGGGGCCAGACCACTCGCCGACCGGCTCGACAACGCCCGGACCGCCCCCGAACGGCTCGAGGTGTTCCAATCCGCGGTGCGGCGCTGGCTCGCGCACGGCCTTGCCCCCGACCCGCTGATCGGGCACCTCCGGCAGGCACTGTCCGGGCACTCGTGGAGCGTCGGCACGCTCGCCGACACCGCCGCACTCACCGAGCGTCAGCTGCAGCGCCGCTGCAACGAGGCGTTCGGGTACGGCCCGGCCACGTTGCGATCGATTCTTCGCCTGCAACGGTTCATGGCCCTCGCCGACGCCGGTCCCGGGCGCGGACTGGCCGAACTCGCATCGGTCGCCGGCTACAGCGACCAGTCGCACCTGAACCGTGAGGCCCGCAGGATCTCCACCCTGACGCCCACCGCCCTGCTCGCCGGCGAGGCACCACGGTGGCACGGCCCGGGCTCGGCACTCGATGTCCGAAGTATCCAATCCCTCGGCGACCTCGGGGCGGAAGAATTCGCGGCATGACCGAGACCCTCTCCCCCGCCCGTCACTACCGCGAACTCGCGGCGAAGTTCACCACACGCGTCGAGGCCGTGCCGGCCGACCGGTGGGACGCGCCGTCGCCCTGCGAGGGCTGGACCGCCCGCGACGTGCTGCGGCACGTCGTCGACACGCAGCGGCAGATCGTCACCGTCGTCGGCCTGGAACTGCCCGCCTGCCCCTCGCCGGACACCGACCCGGCCGGCGCGTGGGCCGCCACCCGCGACGGCATGCAGGCGATCCTCGACGATCCGCAGCGCGCCGGCCTCGAGTACGACGGCCACTTCGGCCGCACCACCCTCGCCGCGACCGTCGCGCGGTTCTACAACTTCGACCTCGTCGTGCACGGCTGGGACATCGCCCGCGCCGCCGGCCTGGACGACTCCGTCGACGACGAGGATCTCGACTTCGTGGAGGCGACGGCGCAGGCCCTGGGCGACTCGATCCGTATGGAGGGGGTCTGCGGGCCCGCCGTCGAGGTGCCCGCGGACGCCGACCGGCGGACCCGGGTGCTCGCGCACCTGGGCCGTCGCGCCTGATCGGCGGTAGCGCCGCGCCTGATCGGCGGTGGCGTTGCGCCTGATCGGCGGTAGCGTCGGGGGATGCGCGCCCCGGGCTCCTGGCTTCCGGTGTCGTTGCTGGCTGTGGCCGCCCTCCTGTCCGGCCCCGCCGGGGCGGCACCGTCGGTGCCCGCGCCCGTCACGTCCGTCGGCATCCCGGCGACGGGACTGACCACCGACGTCCCGGCGACGTCCGCGACGATGTACGCGGGCGTGACCGACTCGGCGGACCCACCGCTCCCGCGCGACGTCGCCGAGAGCGGTGCCCCGGTGTCCGTCGGCGACAAGTTCGACGAATATCCCTATGTCCGTTACGAACTCGAATTCCCCGCCGGAACCGAGGCGGTGACGCTCCGGTGGCAGGGCCGCAGCGTCAACCTCGACGACCTCGCCCTGCACGTGCGCACGGGCCGATCGTGGGGCGAGCCGCGCGCCGTGGCCCGGCCCGCGGCGCCCGGCGGACCGATCGTGCTCGAGGCCCGGATCACCGGCGTCGCCGGCCCCGTGGAGATCCTGGTGATCGACGGGCCCCGTCGCGACCGGGGTTTCCGCGACGCCAACGCCGTACCGGACCAGGCGTTCGCCGATCCGGCGGAGTACGACTTCGCTATCCAGCACCTCACCGACACCCAGTACCTCGCCCGCGACGACACCGCCGCCTTCCGGGCCATGACGACCTGGACGGCGCAGCAGGCCCGCGACCGGAAGATCGCGTACACCGTGCACACCGGGGACCTGATCCAGTCGTGGATCCGGCCGGGCGCCCCGGACGCCCGCGCCCGCGCGGAGTTCGAGGTCGCGTCGGAGGCGATGGGAATCCTCGAGGCGGCCGGGATGCCCTACGGGGTCCTGCCCGGCAACCACGACAACCTGTGGAACGTCGCGGGCCGGCTCGTGCCGGGCGAGCACGAACGCAACCACGCGCTGTACAACGCGTACTTCGGGCCGCAGCGGTTCCGGGACCGGCCGCAGTGGGGCGACTCGGTGACCGACACCGACAACTCGGCGCACTACGACCTGTTCGAGATCGCCGGCGCCCGGTTCCTCGTCCTCTACATCGGCTACAACCCGGCGGAGCACGTGATGCGCTGGGCCGAGCAGGTGCTGGCCGCCCATCCGGACCGCAACACGATCGTCGCCGCGCACTACTACCTGGACGAGGACGGGCGCCTGCGGATGAGCGGATTCGGCGACATCGGCGGCAGTTCGGGCCAGCAGATCTGGAACCGGCTCGTCGTGCCGCACGAGTCGGTGTTCATGGTGCTGTCCGGGCACGTGGACGGGCAGACGACCGTGACCGACCGCCCGATCCCCGACAGCGACCGGCGCGTGGTCGAGATGCTCGCCGACTATCAGTACTTCCTGGTCGACGGTCGACGCGCGACGGCGTTCCAGCGGTTGCTGCAGTTCGATCTCGACGACGGCACGGTCGCCGTCACCACCCACTCCCCCGCGCTCGACAGCTTCCGGGTGGAGGACCACGACCCGCGGCGCCGCTACACGCCGGAGGACGGCGACTTCGTGGTGGACGTGCAACTGCGCGCCGGCGTGCCACGTGCGGTACTCCCCGGCTGAGTCCGGATCACCTTGCCGCCGAGACGAGTTCGCGGACGCGCGGCGCGACCTCCTGCGCGAATCGCTCGATGTCGGTGCGGGCATCGGTGCCGAGCACGAAGCCGCTGATGCCGTGGCGCAGGGTCAGCTCCGCGAGCTGCTCCGCCCACACGGCGGGCGGCCCGCCGAGGAACCCGCCGTCCGCGCCGCCGTCGAATCGGCCGCTGATGTTGTAGAGCCGGCGGATCTCGCGCGGGTCCCGGCCGGCGTCCACAGCCGCCTCGTCGACCCGTCTCGACATCTCGGCGAGCCGGTCCGGCGGAGCGGCGAACGAGCTGGGCAGCCACCCGTCGGCGGCGCGTCCGGTGAGGGCGAGCATGCGGGGACCGTAGGCGCCGAGCCAGATTCCGATGTCGTGGGCGGGCGCCGGGCCGCGCTTGGCGCCGGCGAGACGGTAGTGGGTGCCGTCGACGCGGGCGCCACCCCGGCGGTCGGCCCACAGCTCCCGGATGACGGTGATCGCCTCCTCCAGCGCGTCGACGGCTTCGCCCGTGGTGCGGTGCGGTCCGCCGTTCGCGGCGATCGCGTCCCAGTAGGCGCCCGCGCCGAGGCCCAGCTCCACGCGTCCGCCGCTGAGGCGGTCGAGGGAGGCCGCGCTGCGCGCGAGGATCGCCGGGCCGCGCAGCGGCAGGTTCGCCACGTTCGGCGCCACGAGTACCCGCGTCGTCCGCGCGGCGACCCAGGTCAGCAGGGTCCAGGCGTCGAGGAAACGGGCCTGGTACGGGTGGTCCTGGAAGGTGACCAGGTCCAGGCCGGCGCGTTCGGAGGCGACCGCGAGGTCGACGACCGCGGCAGGGTTCTCGGCGGCCGGCGTGAGGAAGCTGCCGAAGAGGAGCTTCCGGCCGTACTCGGGCATGGCGTCCTCCCGGTGGTGAGCCGACCGCTTCATCGTGCTGCATCCGGACGGCCGTGGGTAGTTTGCCGCCACCGTCACGGGGAATGCGGGATAATCGGTCACATTCGATCCTCCGGAGGTTCCCGTGCGACTGAGCAACGTTCCGCTCCGGCTGGCCACCGGTGCTTTCATCCTCAATTCCGGGCTGGGTAAGCGCGATCTCCCGCCCGAGGCCGCCGCAGGGCTGCAGGACATGGCGAGCAAGGCGCTCCCCCGGCTCGGGAAGATGCGGCCGGAGACGTTCGGCCAGGCTCTGTCGACCGCCGAGATCGGCGTCGGCACCCTGCTGCTGGCGCCCGTCGTCTCCCCCGTCGTGGCCGGCGCCGCGCTGACCGCGTTCAGTTCGGGTCTGCTCGCGATGTACTGGCGGATGCCCGGCATGCACGAGGGCGGATCGTTCCGCCCGACCCAGCAGGGCACGCCGATCGCCAAGGACGTCTGGCTCCTCGGGGCGGGCCTGTCCCTGATCATCAGCGGGGTGAGCAGGACCTGACCGAGCGGGACCGCGGCGGTGCAGGTCCGGCAGGTGTGCCTCTGTCTCACCGTGCCACGGGTGAGCGCTCCGCCGGAGGTTCAACGCGGCGCACCAGGGGGTAACGCCGAATCATGAACACACGACGTACAACCTTGATCGCAGGCGTGTCCCTGACCGCACTCGTCGCCGCCGGATGCGGCGGCGACGACGCCTCGACGGACAACCAGGCCACCGTCGAGACGCCTCCCGCGTCTTCGGAAACGACGACCACCGGCATGCCCACCCCCCTGCCCGGCACGGATGGAGTGGCCTTCCAGCTGCCCGGGGAAGGTGGTGGCGACGACAACGCCTACACCTACGACGAAGCCGCCGTCCCGGTGGGGTCGACCGTGACCGTCGAATCCGAAGAGGAAGACGGCCGCACGACGGTCACGCTCAACGCAACCGGTCTTGCGCCCACCCGCGACTTCGGCGTGCACGTACACACGCAGCCGTGCGGGCCACAACCGTCGGATGCGGGGCCGCACTATCAGAACAACGTGGACCCCGCGGCCACCCCGCAATCTCCGTCGACGGATCCGGCCTACGCGAACCCCCGGAACGAGATCTGGCTCGACATCACCACCGACGGCGACGGCAACGCCCAGACGTCGACGACGGTCGACTGGGCGGTCCGCGACGGTGAGGCCGCATCCGTGGTACTCCACGCGCAGCGCACCAGGACCGGTCCCGGCGAGGCCGGCATGGCCGGTGATCGCCTGGCCTGCATCGACGAGGACTTCTGACGAACGCCGGCGGTCCTGGAACCGCCCGGCCGCACGCGGCACCGCAGGTGGTGCAGCGACGGTCGCCGACACCGCCCCGAGGTGCGGGGTCGATGCCCCATACCGACGTATGGAGATGCGCGCAGGTACGGTGCATCCATGCGCGCGCGCCCCTATGCCACCACCAGCCCCACGCGTCTCGCCGCGGCCCTGCTCGAGGTCGCGGCGCGGATCGGGCTCGACGGCGCCAGCGTGCGCGAGGTGGCCAGCCATGCAGGTGTATCGATCGGCGCCGTGCAGCACCACTTCCCTACCAAGGACGAGATGCTCGCCTACTCGTTCCGCGCGCTCGCCGAACGGGTGCTGACGCGGCTGAGCACCGTCGACCCCGACATCGATCCGGCGCGCACCCTGTTCGCGGCGCTGAGCCAGCTGCTGCCGCTCGACGACCAGCGCACCGCCGAGGCGCACGTGATGGCGGCGTTCACCGTGCGGGCCGCGACGTCGCCGTCGTTGAGCACGATCCGGCACACGACGCTGTTCACGATGCGCACCGCGGTCTCCGCCGTCCTGATCCGGATGGGCACCGCGGAGCCCGAGACCCGGGCGGCGCTCCTGCTGGCCGCGGTCAACGGCCTGGCCCTCGACGCCGTCGCCAGCCCGGAGCTGTATCCGCCGGAGTACCTCACCCACGCGCTGCACACCCAGATCCAGCTGTCGCTCGACGGCGCCGACGCCCACTGATCGCCTTCGAAAATGCCTGTGGCCGAATGTCACACGCGTTCGATCTGATCGACGCGATGTGACATTCGGCCACACACACAGGGGGTGGGTCAGCGGGCGGTCCAGCCGCCGTCCATCGTGTAGGAGGCGCCGGTGACCATGCCGGCGTCGTCCGAGGCCAGCCACGCGACGAGGGAGGCCACCTCCCCGGGTTCGACGAGCCGCTTGATCGCCGGCTCGGTGAGCAGCACGTCGGCGAGCACTCGCTCCTCGTCGATGCCGTGCAGCCGGGCCTGGTCGCTGATCTGCTTCTCCACCAACGGCGTTCGCACATAGCCCGGGTTGACGCAGTTGCTGGTGACGCCGCGCGGACCGCCCTCGAGGGCCGTGACCTTCGACAGCCCCTCGAGGCCGTGCTTGGCGGTGACGTACGCGGACTTGAAGGCCGACGCCCGCAGGCCGTGCACCGACGACACGTTGACGATGCGCCCGAATGCCCGGTCGTACATGTGCGGCAGGGCCGCCTTCACGAGGAGGAAGGGCACCTCCACCATCAGGGTCTGGATCCGGCGGAAGTCGGTGAGGGCGAACTCCTCGATCGGGCGGACGACCTGGATGCCGGCGTTGTTGACGAGGATGTCGACCTCGAGCCGGAGCCCGTCGAGCTGGTCGGTGTCGAGCAGGTCCACTGCCCACGCCTGCCCGCCGATCTCGTGGGCGAGGCTCTTGGCGGCGACCTCGTCGACGTCGGCGACGGTGACCTGCACGCCGCGGGCGGCCAGTTCCCGGGCGCACGCCGCCCCGATGCCGCCGGCGCCGCCGGTGATCAGCGCGGTGCGGGCACTCATGCGGACACCGCCGTCTTCTCGGCGCCGACGGCGCGGGCATCCGCGGCATCGATGTCGCGCAGGCTGATGCCCTTGGTTTCGCGGGCGGCGACGACGGCGATGATCGTCACCACGGACGCCACGGCCAGGTAGATCGCGATGGGCACAGCGCTGCCGTAGCGGCTGAGCAGCGCGGTCGCGATGATCGGCGCGAGCGAGCCGGCGACGATGGAGGTCACCTGGTAGCCGAGCGAGACACCCGCGTAGCGCATGCGGGTCGGGAACATCTCGGCCATGATCGCGGGCTGGCCGGCGTACATGAAGGCGTGGAACACCAGTCCGATGACGATGGCGGACATGACGAGGGCGTTGTGCCCGCTGTCCATCATCGGGAAGGCGAAGAAGCCCCACGTGCCGGCGGTGACGGCACCGACCATGTACACCGGGCGGCGGCCGAAGGTGTCGGACAGGCGCCCGACGACGGGGATGATCGCGAAGTGCACGGCGTGCGCGGCGAGCATCCACCACAGGATGGTGGAGGTGTTCGCACCGACGACCACCTTGAGATAGGTGATCGAGAACGTGACGACGAGGTAGTACATGACGTTCTCGGCGAAGCGCAGACCCATGGCGGTGAACACGCCGCGCGGGTATCGCTTGACGACCTCGACGACGCTGTACGAGCTGGACTTGATCTGCTCGGCCTCACGCTGGGCCTCGAGGAAGATCGGCGCGTCGGTGACCTTGGTGCGGATGTAGTAGCCGACCAGCACGATGACGGCCGACAGCCAGAACGCGATACGCCAGCCCCACGAGAGGAACGCCGCGTCGGACAGCGTGGTGGTCAGGATCAGCAGGACGACGGTGGCGACGAGATTGCCCATCGGCACGCCGGCCTGCGGCCACGACGCCCAGAAGCCGCGCGAACGGTTGGGGCTGTGCTCGGCGACGAGCAGCACCGCGCCGCCCCACTCGCCGCCCACGGCGAAGCCCTGGACGAAACGCAGCGTGACGAGCAGCGCGGGCGCCCAGTAGCCGATGGCACCGAAAGTGGGCAGACAGCCCATGAGGAAGGTGGCGACGCCGACGAGCACGAGGCTGGTCTGCAGCAGCTTCTTGCGGCCGAACTTGTCGCCGAAGTGGCCGAACACGACGCCGCCGAGGGGCCGCGCGACGAAGCCGACGGCGTAGGTGACGAACGCGGCGATGATGGCGTCGAGCTCGTTGCCGTTGTCGGGGAAGAAGACCTTGGAGAACACCAGGGTGGCGGCGGTGCCGTAGAGGAAGAACTCGTACCACTCGACGACGGTGCCGGCCATCGACGCGCCGACGACCTTGCGCAGGCCCGAGGCGGGGGTCTCGTCCGGTGTACGGCCGTCGGGCCGTGCCTGTTCGACGCTCATGGGTTCGTCCTCCTCGGTTCGACTGTGACGGGCAACACTTCTGAACGCATGTGCCGAGTATTGATGCACAGATCTGCATGCACAATGACGCGATCCGCAGAGTGGATCTGCAAGAATGCACACATGAGCGCGCCGTCGGCCGATGACCTGCTGGTTCTGCTGGCCGTCGGCCGCACGGGCCGCTTCACGACCGCCGCCGACGACCTCGGCGTCAACCACACGACCATCGCCCGTCGTATCGCGGCGCTGGAGAAGAGCCTCGGCGGGCGCGTGCTGGCCCGCGCGTCGGGCGGATGGGAGCTCACCGAGCTCGGCCGCTCGGCCCTCGCCGCGGCCGAGCGGATCGAGGCTGCCGTCGCCGGGCTGGCCGGACCCGACGGGGACCGCGGGCTCGAGGGCGTCGTCCGCGTCTCGGCGACCGACGGCTTCAGCGCCTACATCGCGGCCCCGGCCGGTGCGCTGGTGCGGCGACGGCACCCGGGCGTGGCGGTGGAGATCGTCGCGGCCACGCGTCGCGCGTCGCAGCAGCGGTCCGGCCTCGACCTCGAGGTGGTGGTGGGACGCCCCCAGGTGCACCGCGCCGAGGCGCACCGGCTGGCCGACTACACCCTCGGCCTGTACGCGGCGCGGGACTACGTCGCCGAACACGGTGCCCCGACGACGGTGCGTGAGCTGAGCCGTCACCCCCTGGTGTACTTCATCGACTCGATGCTGCAGGTCGACGACCTGGACCTGGCCCGTCGCATCGCCCCGGACATGCACGAGTCGGTGAGCTCGACCAACGTGTTCGTCCACGTCGAGGCGACCCGCGCCGCGGCCGGGCTCGGGCTGCTGCCGTGCTTCATGGCCGACCGGCACGCCGACCTGGTGCGGATCCTCCCCGGGGAGGTGGAGGCGCGGCTGAACTACTGGATGGTGGCGCGGTCGGAGACGCTGCGCCGGCCGGAGGTCGCCGCCGTCGTCGCGGCGATCCGCGAGACCGTGCACGCCCAGCGCTCCGTCCTGCTCGGCCGGCCCGTCGCGTGACCCACCGGCGTGCAGGTGACCGAATGTGACATCACGCTCGATAGTCTGACCAAATGTCACATTCGGCCGGGGACGCGCGGGTGGGGGCCGGCCGGTTCGCCCCGAGCCCGTCGGGCGACCTGCACCTCGGGAACCTGCGCACGGCGGTCCTCGCGTGGCTGTTCGCCCGGAGCACCGGGCGGCGGTTCCTGATCCGCGTCGAGGATCTGGACCGGGTCCGGCCCGGCGCGCAGGAACGTCAGCTCGCCGACCTCGCCGCGCTGGGCCTGGACTGGGACGACGAGGTGGTCCACCAGTCGCGGCGGCTGCCCCTCTACGACGCCGCGATTGCCCGCCTCACCCGCGCGGGCCTGACCTACGAGTGCTTCTGCACGAGACGCGAGATCCAGCATGCGGCGTCCGCGCCGCACGCCCCGCAGGGCGCCTATCCGGGAACGTGCCGGAACCTCACCGAGGCCGAACGGGAGGCGAAACGGGCGTCGGGGCGGCCCGCCGCGCTGCGCCTGCGGTCCGGCGCCGCCACCTTCACCGTGGCAGACGAGGTGCACGGCAGCTTCACCGGTGTCGTCGACGACCTCGTGCTGCGCCGCGGCGACGGCATCCCCGCCTACAACCTGGCCGTCGTCGTCGACGACGCGGCACAGGGCATCGACCAGGTGGTACGCGGCGACGACCTGCTCACCTCGGCACCGCGGCAGGCCTATCTCGCGGCGCTGCTCGGGCTTCCGGTACCCACCTATGCGCACGTGCCGCTGGCGCTGAACGTGCACGGCAAACGCCTCGCCAAGCGCGACGGTGCCGTCACGCTCACCGACCAGGCGGCGCTGGGCCACACCGCGGCCGACGTGCTGAGCCGGATCGCGGTCTCGCTCGACCTGGCGGACAAGGACGAGCCCGTCACGCCGGAGCTGCTGCTCGAACGATGGGATCCGGCCCGGCTCCCGCGGGAGCCGTGGGTGTACGACGGCAGCTGGTGACCGGTATCGGTGCAGCGCGACAGCCCCACGGGGTCCGCGCGGCCGGCACCGCCGCGTAGTCCGGTTCGCTCCGGTCGTCCGGCTCGCGGAAGTTCCGGTGATCGTGCAATTCGGGCGCGTCGGACGTAGTGTGCGCAGTCGACAACGCGATTGGCTCCACCCTCCCACCGAGAAGGATCCGATGACGACCGGCGGTTACGACCCCAGCAAAGAGCCCAACAACCAGGGCGGCGAACCCAACCCCCCGCAGGGCGGCTACCCGCCGCCTCCCGGCAACTACCCGCCTCCTCCGGGGCAATATCCCCCGTCCGGCAACTACCCGCCCCCTCCGGGGCAATATCCGACGCCCGGCAGCTATCCACCCCCGCAGGGCAACATGCCTTCATCGGGCTATGGCCGACCCGGCCCGATCCATGGGACGCCAGGCAGTTACCCCTCTCCCGCTGGCCTCGGTCCACAGGGCCGACAACCGGCCGACTTGCTGAGCCGTTTCGGCGCGCGCCTGATCGATTATCTGATCGTCATGATCCCGGCAGGAGTCATTTCCATGATCCTGTGGTTCACGGACAGCTTTTTTCTCAACATCATCGGCACCTTGCTTTCTCCCGTGGCGCTATATGTCTATTTTGTCTACTTCGAATCGAGCAAGAGCTGGACACCAGGTAAGAAGATTTTCGGACTGAGCGTTGCTGGGCCAAACGGTCAATTTCCAACTACTCAGGAGTCCGCGACACGGAATGCCTTCCTTCTGATAAGCGCTCTCGCCTGGATTCCCTTTCTCGGATGGATCTTTTCTCTCCTGAGCATTGCCGCGTACATCGCCATCGCAATCACTATTCAGGTTAGTCCCACGAAGCAGGGGTTCCATGACCAGATGGCCCGAGGGACAAAAGTATTGAAGAACTAGCACGATGATCTGAATAACGGCACATAACCCACCTACCCCCTACATGCCAAGACAAGTAGGAGACCGAGGAAACGACATGACCACCGGAGACTCCGGATCCGATCCGCAGGATCCGAACAAGTACCCGGGCGCGCAGCCGTACGGCCCACCGCCCGGGTACGGTCCGCCCCAGGGTTACCCGCCGCAGGGACCGAACTACGGCGGGCCCCCGCCCGGCTATGCCCCGCCGCAGGGCCCGCCGCCGCAGTACGGCGCTCCCCAGTACGGCGCTCCCCAGTACGGCGCTCCGCAGTACGGTGGCGCCCAGTACGGTGGCGCACCGCAACAGCCCGGCCCGCAGTACGGGCCGCCGCAGTACGGGAATCCGGCCGGGTACGGACCGCCGCCCGGATACGGCGCCCCCGGCGGCTACCCGCCTCCACC
Organism: Rhodococcus sp. ENV425; assembly: GCF_002887785.1. Taxonomy (NCBI): domain Bacteria; kingdom Bacillati; phylum Actinomycetota; class Actinomycetes; order Mycobacteriales; family Nocardiaceae; genus Rhodococcus; species Rhodococcus sp. ENV425. The sequence goes on along the minus strand of NZ_PCZU01000064.1, from coordinate 33,923 downwards.
CGGCTTCGGCCCTCCCCGCGCGCAGATCAACATCGGCGACGCGCTGAACTACGGGTGGCGCAAGTTCAGTGAGAACGTCGGCGGCTGGCTGAGCCTGGCCGGTGTGATCGTCGTGGCCGCCCTCGTGTTCGGTGCCCTGATGTTCGGCGTCGTGATGGCCTCGACCACGACGGACCGCTACGGCTACAGCACGGGCATGTCGGGCGTCGGGATCGTCGTGATGATCGTGCTGATCGTCGCGTTCGTCATCGGCATGCTCGTCGTCCAGGCCGCCGCGGTGCGCGGGGCCCTGTACGAGCTGGACGGGCACAAGCCGGCGCTGAAGGACTTCTTCCGCGTCGGCAGCCTCGGTCCGATCCTGCTCGTCTCCCTGCTCATCGCGGTCGGCACGCTGCTCGGCTCGCTCGTCATCGTCGGCGGCATCATCGTCGCCTTCCTGACCGTGTGGGCGCTGCATTTCGTCATCGACCAGCGGCAGGACGCGGTCACGGCGATCAAGTCGAGCGCGTCCGCCGCCGCGGCCAACGTGGGGCAGCTGATCCTGCTGTGGCTGGTGCTGTCCGCGATCAACTTCGTCGGCGCGCTGCTGTGCTACGTCGGCCTGCTGGTCACGGTGCCCGTCACCACCATCGCCTACGCATACGCGTACCGGGTCGTCACGGGCGGACGGGTAGCCCCCTGACGGCACGTCGCGGAGCCCCCTGACGGCACGTCGCGGGCCCCGATCCAACCGGGTCGGGGCCCGCGTCCTTTTCGTCCGTTCTTCGCCTTCCTCCGGTCCGAGTGCTTGGATGGCCGGGTGACAGAGCACGTGCAGACCCAGCAATCCGACCATGCGCACTTCGCCCGCGTGGTCCGCAGCTACTACCCCGGGCTGGTGGCCCTGTTCACGGCGGTGCTCATCATCTCCAACGTCGCCGCCAGCAAGGGCGTGGCCTTCTTCGGCGACGCCGAGTGGGCGCTCGGCCCGCTGCAGGTCCTGCCGATCATCACCGACGGCGCGTTCTTCCTGTTCCCGCTCGCCTACATCGTCGGTGACGTCCTGAGCGAGGTGTACGGCTTCGCCGCGACCCGTCGCGCGGTCTACTACGGCTTCGGTGCGGTGGCGCTGGCCGCGTTGTGCTTCTGGATCGCCCAGCAGCTGCCGCCCGCCGACTTCTACGAGAATCAGGCCGCATTCGAGGCGGTCCTCGGGGTGGTGCCGCGGCTGCTGCTGGCCGGCCTCGCCGGCTACCTCGTCGGGCAGCTGCTCAACTCCTACGTGCTGGTGCGCATCAAGGAGGTCACCAAGGAGAAGCACCTGTGGGCGCGGCTGATCGGCTCCACCGTCGTCGGCGAGTTCGCCGACACGCTCATCTTCTGTGCGATCGCCGCCGGCGTCATCGGCATCACCACGTGGGCGGACTTCGTGAACTACGTGGTGGTCGGGTTCCTGTGGAAGACGCTGGTCGAGGTCGCCGTCATGCCGGTCACCTACGCGGTCATCGCGCACGTGAAGCGGCGCGAGCCGACCTACGCCGAGTGAGCGCCGCGACCGGTCCGGTCGTCCGCGGCAGCCGTCGTGGACGACGGTGGAGTTCGCGGACGCTCACTCACCGCCGCGCGTAGAACCGGCCCAGGGTCTCGGCCTTGTGTTCCTCGAGGTACCCGCCGTCGATGGCGGCGCGGATCTCGTCGACGAGGCGCACCGTGAACCGCTCGTTGTGGATGGTGCACAACGTGGACGCCAGCATCTCCTTCGCCTTGAACAGGTGGTGGATGTACGCGCGCGTGTAGTGCCGGCAGGTGTAGCAGTCGCAGTCCTCGTCGATCGGGGTGAAGTCGCGGCGGAACCGGCTGGTGTTGATGTTGAAACGCCCGTCCGGGTGGTAGATCGCCGCGTTGCGCGCCACCCGCGACGGGTTCACGCAGTCGAACGTGTCGACGCCGTGCTCGATCGCGACGAACATGTCGTCGGGCTCGCTGATGCCGAGCAGGTGCCGGGGCTTGTGCTCGGGCAGTTCCTCGGTGCACCAGCGGACGATGGTGCCGAGGTTCTGCTTCTCGAGCGCCCCGCCGATGCCGTAGCCGTCGAAGCCGCGGCCCGACTCGCCGACGATCGATTCGAGCCCGCGGCACGCCTGCCGGCGCAGGTCCTCGTACTGCGCGCCCTGCACCACCCCGAACAGCGCCTGGTACGGACGGTGGGCGCGCTGCGCCGTGAGCTTCTCGTGTTCGGCGATGCACCGCACCGCCCACGCCTGAGTCCGTTCGACGGACTGTTCCTGGTAGCCGCGGGTGTTCATCAGGGTGGTCAGCTCGTCGAACGCGAACATGATGTCGGCGCCGAGCTGATGCTGGATGCGCATCGACACCTCCGGGGTGAACCGGTGCCGGGAGCCGTCGAGGTGGGATTTGAAGGTGACCCCGTCGTCGTCGACGTGCGCGAGCCGCTCCTTGCCTTCGGCGATGACGTCGTCGGACCGCACGCCCACGGCATCCATCGCCAGGACCTTCTTGAAGCCGACCCCGAGGGACATCACCTGGAATCCGCCGCTGTCGGTGAAGGTGGGCCCGTCCCAGTTCATGAACTTACCGAGCCCGCCCGCCTCGTCGACGATGTCCGACCCGGGCTGCAGGTACAGGTGGTACGCGTTGGCAAGCAGGGCCTGCACCCCGAGTTCCTTCATCGCCTCGGGCAGGACCGCCTTGACCGTCGCCTTGGTGCCCACGCCGACGAACGCCGGGGTGTGGATGTCGCCGTGCGGGGTGTGGATCGTGCCGGTGCGTCCGAGTCCGTTGGCGAGCCGGGTGCCGACGGTGAAGAACGGGTCGGGCGGGGTGGGCACGGCGGAAGCGGTGGCACTGGGGTCGGTCACGTCGGTATCCAATCACGATGTCCGATCAGGGCGCCGACGGCAGCCGCACGGCGAGCGCGAAGACGGCGACACCTGCCAGCGCGAGCACCGTGCCGACGGCGGCCGGCGCGGTGTAGCCGAAGCCGGCGGCGATCACCGCGCCCCCGATCCAGGCGCCGAACGCGTTGGCGAGGTTGAACGCCGCGTGGTTGAGGGACGCGGCCAGGGTCTGTGCGTCCTCGGCGACGTCCATGAGCCGGATCTGCAGTCCCGGGCCGACCGCGGCGCACCCGGCTCCCAGCAGGAACACCATCGCCAGGGCCGTGTACGGGTTGTGCGCCGCCGCGACGAACACGGCCAGCAGCACCGCCAGCGTCGTCATGGTCGTGAAGATGCCCGGTACCAGGGCCCGGTCGGCGACGCGGCCGCCGACCACGTTGCCGACGACCATGCCGATGCCGAAGAGCATCAGGGCGACCGGAACCAGCCCCTTCGAGACGCCGGCGACGTCGGTCAGGGTGGTGCTGATGTAGGTGTACACGGCGAACACGCCGCCGAAGCCGATCATCGCGACCGCGAGCGTCATCCACACCTGCTTGCGCCGCAGGGCACCGAGTTCGGTGCTCACGCTGGTGGTGCGGATCGCCAGGGCGGGCACCCAGGCGGCGATCGCGGCGACGGTGACCGTGCCGATCACCGCCACCAGCGCGAACGCGGAGCGCCAGCCCAGCGCCATGCCGAGCCACGACGCGACGGGCACCCCCACCACGTTCGCGACGGACAGGCCCATCATCACCAGCGCCACCGCCCGGGCGCGCTGCCCGCGACCGGCCAGATGCGCGGCCACCAGCGCGGCGACCCCGAAGTAGGCGCCGTGCGGCAGACCGGCGACGAACCGGGACGCGACGAGCAGTCCGTAGTTCGGCGCGAGCACCGTCGCCGCGTTGCCGACGGTGAACGCGATCATCAGGGCGATCAGCAACGTCTTGCGCGGGAGCCGGGCCGTCAGCGCCGCGATCAGCGGCGCACCGACCACGACCCCGGCGGCGTACGCCGACACCACGTGCCCGGCGGTGGGCTCGGAGACTCCGAGACCGGTCGCGATGTCGGGCAGCAGGCCCATCGCCACGAACTCGGTGGTGCCGATGCCGAACCCGCCGAGGGCGAGCGCCCACATCGCCCGGGCGCGCCCCGGCCGGGCGTCTGCTGCCGGCGCGGCCGCGGGGGCGTCCGCCGGTACTGCGGAGTCGGGTGGGCATGCGGATGCCGTCGTCGTCATGAGCGGGAACCTTCGAATAGTGCGGGATGCGCTGGATCTTGTCGGCGTGCGAACCAGCCGAGTCTCCATTGTCTTGCACACGCCGACCCGACCTCGAATCGAGCGGACGTGAGTTCGGCCACCCCCGGCACGAGTCGCGCCTTGCGAAGGATCGGTCCACGACCCGCCGCGCCCGAGACGGCGTGAGCAGATCGCGCGCCGCGGGCCGGCTACCGCACCTGCAGCGACGTTATCCAATATCGTTCTGCGACAAAGGTTTCGGATACCGCTACGACCGGCGCAGCCGCGGCGGAGTTCACCAGTCCGCGCCGGCCCGTTCGGATGCGCGCAGCCGGAGCACCCCGTCGTCGATCCGGTACCGATTCATCGTCGTCAGGGCGGGTGCGTACACGTGGATGCTGACGGCCGGAGAATTCGTGTCGTTCGTCACCTCGTGGACGTGGTCGGCGTCGAAGCCGCGGGCCATACCCGCACGAATCCTCTTGCGTGACAACGCTACTTCGACTCCATCGAGACCCCCGACCGCCGGGGTGCAGACGGTGGTCTCCGTCAGCACACCCTGCGCCACCGCGAAGGCGCCCGCGCTGTCGCCGTGATCGTGGATTTCGGTTCGCTGCCCGGGCAGCCACGAAAGTAGCCACACTTCGTGGTTGTCGGCAACGGCCAGTCGCGTGTACCAGCGCTGCTGCTCGTCGAATCGAACGATCGGCATCCAGCGGCCGGGATCGTTCGCGATCCGCAGGGCGAGGGAGGTGAGGTCGGCGCGCGTCGGCAGGGCATACGTGGAGAGCATCGAAGAGTCCTGGAATGAGGAGGCACGGGCGTGCCCGGGCCGGGCTGGGCGGAGACGGATTCAGCGACGACAGCCGGGACACGACTCGGCGGCACGGACCGACGCCGTGCACAGTCCGCGCTGCCGCGCGCTCACCGAGAATGTCACGACGACCATGCCACCCCGGCCGGGTCCGCGTGTCAAGGGTTCTGCGCAGGCACTTTCGCGAAGAAGCGGGCCGGATTGTCCGTCCGCAGGCGCATGCCGGCGGAACCGCCGAGCACCAGCGGCCGCGCGTAGGGACGATCGGAGCCGAGCAGCACCCGGTCCTCGCCCAGGCATGCGGTCACCGCCGCGACGACCTCCCGCCCGTACGACGACGTCTCCACGTAGACCCCCGGCCCGGGAACATCGCCGGGCCCGCCGCGCACCGCCATCCGATCGGCGTGCAGCGGAGCCAGGCCGGCGAGCATCGCGAACAACACCCGCAACGCCGGGAACCGACGCGCCCCGAACTCGTGCCAGGCGAACCAGGCGGTGTGCATCTGGGTCACGTACGACACCATCGCCGGCCACCATGCCGGAGCGCCGGGCGCCGACGCCGGGCCGGGATGCACGAACAGCGGCTTGCGCGCCCGCTCGAGTTCCGACAGCAGCGGCGCACACCGGTCGAAGCCCGCCGGGTCGGCCAGGGCGGTCGCCGGCAATTGCAGGCCCACGCACCCGGCCGCGAGGACGTCGCGCAGCGTCTCCGGATCGGGCTCGGTGACGCCGGCGGCGGCCCACACGCCGAACCGGTCGGGCAGGCCCAGCGCCCCCTCGTGATAGGCGTCGAGCAGCGGCCGGGCCTCCTCGGCGGGCAGTTCCTCGATCCCGAGGGGGCTCGACAGCGACACCAGCGCCAGATCGATTCCGTCCCGGACCGCCAGGGCCGTCCGCGCGGGGATCGAATGGTCGGCGGGGTCCACCCGGTACGGCGGTTCCCCGGGCAGGTGCAGCGTCCAGCCGTCGAGCCGGGGCGCGGCGCTGCGCGCCCGGAGGGCGTCGACGAAGGACGCCGGCCACACATGTTGATGCACGTCGACGCGGGGACGTCGCCTCATGCGTCCACGTTCGCCGCCGCGGCCCGCCGTGTCAACCGTCCTCGCATCCAGGCGACGAACCGGGCCGTCGAGCGACGCGGCCCCGGCGCGACCGATCCGCCCTGCGCTCGCTCGACGCCGGACGCACCCCGGCACTAGCCTGGGACCGAGCGTGTCCGCCGACCGCCGGAAGGAGCACCCCGTGCCTCCCCACTGCGATTCCATGGACGGTCCCGTCGTCAAGGCCGCCGAGGCGGCGCTGGGCGACGACAACGTCGAGCTGATCCTGCCGTTCGTGCCCGCCGACGCCGAGGACGAGGTGCGCACGGCGTTCGAGCGGGCGACGGCGGCGCGGGCGGAGGGCCCGATCGCCCACGAGGTGGCCGATCTCTACTTCTTCGACACGGTGGTCCGGCTGCACCGCGCGGGCGAGGGCGCCCCGTTCACCGGTGTGAAGCCGGCCGGCGGCGACGTCGGGCCCGTGATCCCGCTCGCCGAGGACGCGATCGAAACGGGCTCGGTCGAGAAGCTCCACGCGTTCCTGTCCGCCGAGCTGCACCGGCAGCTGCAGTCCCGGCTGGATCGGATCGTCGCTCTGACCGACGCCGTGACGACCGCCGAACGGCGGGAGTACACCGAGGCGATGCTCGGCCTGCAGGTGTACAGCCATCACCTCTACAAGAGCATGCACAGGGACCCGCACGAGGGCGGGCACTCGCACGGCTGATCCGGGGCACCGACGGTCACATCGGCATCATGTGATGCAGTCACATCGGCATCATGTGATGCATCGGCATACCCGGCATCAGCATGTGGTGCATCTGCATCATCAACATGTGCAGCATGTGCATCAAGCCCATGTCCATCGTTCCCACCTCCGCGTCCTGCGGTGTTCGTCGGAGGGCGACACCACCTCCACTATGCGCCCGCCCGAGCAGGCGTGTCACCACGCCGACGCCGCACGCTCCGTCCGGTGGCCTTGACGAGTTCGTCCACCCACAGCACCGAGGATCCGACGCCGACGGCGAGCGTCCACTGCTGCGAGGTGAGCGCGGTGGTGTCGAAGAAGCCCTGCAGGAAAGTCGTCTGCACCACGCACACCTGCAGGACGACCACCACGACGAGCGCGATCCAGATGCTGTGGTTGGTGAGGGTCTGCAACGAGAACACCGAGCCGAGTTCGGAGCGGACGTTGAGCAGATTGAACACCTGGAAGAAGACGAACGTGGTGAACGCGAGGGTGGTGGCGAACAGCGGGTCGCCGGCGCTCTCGGGGAACCACTGCGGCGCGTAGTGGAGCACTGCGACGGTTCCGGCGGTCATGACGATGCCCAGGCCGAGGATGCGGCGGAGCCGATCGCGGCTGAGCAGGCGCTCGTGGGCCGGCCGCGGCGGCCGGGACATGGTGCCCGGCTCGGTGGGGTCGACGCCGAGGGCGAGGGCCGGCGGGCCGTCCATGATGATGTTGACCCACAGGATCTGCAGCGCCGTGAACGGCGCACCGCCGGCGAGCCCGAGGGCCCCGGCGACGAGGAAGATCAGCACGAACCCCCACGCCGTGGTCAGCTGGAACTTCACGAACTTGACGATGTTGGCGTAGATGCCGCGGCCTTCCTCGACCGCGGCGACGATGGTCGCGAAGTTATCGTCGGTGAGGATCATGTCGGCCGCGCTCTTGGACACGTCGGTGCCGGTGATGCCCATGGCGACACCGATGTCGGCCTGTTCGAGGGCGGGCGCGTCGTTGACGCCGTCGCCGGTCATGGCGACCACCTCGCCGTTCGCCTGCAGCGCCTTGACGACCCGGATCTTGTGCTCCGGCGCGACGCGGGCCAGCACGCCGAAACCTGCTGCCCGGGAACGTAGCTCGTCGTCGTCCAGGGCGTCGAGGTCGGCGCCGCTGGCCGCGGCGCCGCCGATGCCCAGTTCCGCGGCGATCGCCGACGCGGTCACGAGGTGGTCGCCGGTGATCATGTGCACCTCGATGCCGGCGGCGTGGGCCACCTCGATGGCCCGCTTGGCCTCCGTCCGCGGCGGATCGACGATGCCGACCACGGCGTAGAGGGTCAGGTCGGACACCACGCGCTGCAGCGCCTCCCCGTCGCCCCGCGGCACCGCGTGCAGGTCCCGGCCGGCGATCATCAGGGTGCGCAGCCCCTCGGCGGCGAGCGACTGCACCGCCGAGCGGAGGCGCTCGCGGCGGCGGTCGTCGAGCGGGACGGGGCCGTCCCCGTCGAGCATCGCGGTGGCGCGGTCGAGCAGCGCACCGGGCGCGCCCTTGGCGAAGCACCGGTAGCCGCCGTCGGGCAGGGCGTGGAAGGTCGCCATGTACTTGTAGGCGGAGTCGAACGGCACCTCCGCCAGCCGCGGCACCGCGAGACGCGCCCCCTCGACGTCGATGCCGCCCTTCTCGGCGAGCACCACCAGTGCGCCCTCGGTGGGATCGCCGACGAGCGCCCCGTCGCGGACGACGGCATCGTTGCACAGGGCCATCCCGAGCAGCGGCGCGGTCAGGTCCGGGGCCGGCAGCCCGTCGCCGACGAGGATCTTGCCGGCCGTTTCGTACCCGGTGCCGGTGACGCGGAAGCTGCGGCCACGGGCCAGCAGCCGCTGCACCGTCATCTGGTTGAGGGTGAGGGTGCCGGTCTTGTCGGTGGCGATGTGGGTGGTGCTGCCGAGGGTCTCGACGGCGGCGAGCCGTTTGACGATGGCGCCGCGCGCGGCGAGCCGCGACGCGCCCATCGCGAGGGTGAAGGCGACGACCGCGGTCAGCCCCTCGGGAATGGTGGCGACGGCGAGCGAGACGGCGGTGATCAGCAGGTCGGACCACGACTGCCCGCGCAGCAGACCCAGGACGAACACGACGGCGACGACGGTGAGCGCAACGATGGTGAGGGTCTTGGCGAGCTGGTCGATGCGGCGCTGCAGCGGGGTCTTCTCCACCCCGGCGGCACCGAGCAGGGTGGCGATCGCGCCGATCTCGGTCTGCATCCCGGTGGCCGTGACCACCATCGTGCCCCGCCCGCGGGTGACGTCGGTGTTCATGAACAGCATGTCGGCACGGTCGCCCAGCGGGGCCTGCTCGTCGACGACGGGTTCGACGGTCTTGTCGACGGGCTGGGACTCGCCGGTGAGCGCGGACTCGGCGACCTGCAGCCGCGCGGCCCCGACGACCCGGCCGTCGGCGGGCACGGAGTCGCCGGCCTCGAGCAGCACGACGTCGCCGGGCACGAGTTCGGTGCGCGGCAGGTGCTGTTCACGGCCGTCGCGGCGGACGCGGGCGGTGTCGACCGCCATCTGTCGCAGCGCCTGCAGGCTGTTCTCGGCCCGGCGCTCCTGCACGTAGTTCAGGACGGTGTTGAGGGTGATGACGACGAGGATGACGACGGGGGTCTCCCATTCGCGCGAGACCACGGCGCTGACCACGGCGGCGACGACGAGGACGAGGGTCATCCGGTCGGCGAGCAGGGCGAGCACCTTGCGCCAGCCGGGGACGGCTGCCGTTTCGGCGAGGGCGTTTGGCCCGTGCTCACGCCGGCGCTCCTCGACGACGTCGGAGGGCAGCCCGGCCGCGGGGTCGACGTCGAGTGCCGCCGCGACGTCGTCGGCGTCGCGGGTGTGCCACGTGGTGGCCAGCGTCATCTCGCACGCTCCTCGATGGGGTGAGGTCGGGCGGCTCCCACGCTATCGATGTGACGGACACCGCGCGATTCGATGGACGATCCGCCTGTGCCGGGCGCGGATTCGTGATGTGCTGGAGGCGGTGATATCGAGGCGGACGCCGCCGGATCGGAGGAACCATGAGTGAGCCGAACGTCGACAACCCCGTCGTCGTCCTGAACGACGACGAGAGCTGGGAGCTGCTCGGCACCGAGCGGATCGGCCGGCTCGTGGTGGTCTCGGGCGGGCGGCCGGACGTCTTCCCGATCAACTACGCCGTGCGGGACAGGAAGCTGTACTTCCGTACCGCCGAGGGCAGCAAGCTGGTCGAGCTGACGGTGCACGCGGAGGTCGCCTTCGAGGCCGACCACGTGGAGCAGGACCGGGCCTGGAGCGTGGTGCTGCACGGACGGGCCCGGAATCTCGTGCACTACAACGAGATCCAGGAGGCCGAGGAGCTGGGGCTGCAGGCCTGGGTGCCCACCCCGAAGTACAACTTCGTCGAGGTCACCGCGAGCGAGATCAGCGGCCGCCGGTTCGCCCTGGTCAAGGGCTGACGCGGGCTCGGCATCAGCCCGCCACCATGCCGACGCCGAGCCCGACCATGAGCACGGCGATGCCGCCGTCGAGCACGCGCCACGACGCGGGTTTCGCGAACACTCCGCGCAGCAGGCGGGCCCCGTAGCCGAGCCCGAGGAACCACACGACGCTGGCCAGGACCGCGCCGGCGCCGAACCACCAGCGCCCCGGGTCACCGTGGTGGTTGGCGACGGAGCCGAGCATGAGCACGGTGTCGAGGTAGACGTGCGGGTTGAGCCAGGTCAACGCCAGGCAGGTGGCCAGGGCTGCGCCGACGGTGAGGGAGCCGCCCGCCGCGGCGGTCAGGGCCGACGGGCGCAGCGCCCGCCTCGCCGCGAGCAGGCCGTAGCCCACGAGGAACGCCGCCCCCGCCCAGCGGATCACCCCGAGCGCGCCGGGCACCCGGTCGAGCACGGTGGCGATGCCGGCGATGCCGGCGGCGATGAGAACCGCGTCCGAGAGCGCGCACACCGCGATCACCGGCAGCACGTGGCGTCGCGCGATCGCCAGGCGCAGCACGAAGGCGTTCTGCGCGCCGATCGCGACGATGAGCGACAGTCCGGTGAGGAATCCGACGGCGACGAGGTGCATGCCACCCACGCTAGGAACCGCCCTCGATGAAGAACAGTTGACTTTTCTTCAGTACCGTTAGAGTTGCTTCACATGGATCTGGACTTCGCGCAGCTGCGGACCTGCGCCGCGGTGCTGGACGAGGGCACCTTCGACGGCGCGGCCGCCGTCCTGCGCGTCACCCCCTCCGCGGTGAGCCAGCGGATCAAGGCCCTCGAGCAGCAGGCCGGCCGGGTCCTGGTGCGGCGCACCCGTCCGGTGTCCGCGACCGCCGCGGGCGAGGCGGTGATGCGGCTGGCACGGCAGGTGGCGCGGCTCGAGCAGGACACCGCCGAGGCGCTCGGGCTGACCGCCGGCCGGGACGAGTACGTGTCGGTTCCCCTCGTCGTCAACGCCGACTCGATGTCGACGTGGATGCTGCGCGCCCTGGCCCGCATGCCCGAGCGTCATCGCGCGCTGTTCGAACTGCACCGCGAGGACGAGTACCACGCCCCCGCGCGCCTGCGGGACGGCACCGCGATGGCCGCCGTGACGTCGGTGCCCGAGCCGGTGCAGGGGTGCGTCTCCGAAAGGCTCGGCGCCATGCGGTATCACGCGATGGCGAGCGTCGACTTCGCGGACCGCTGGTTTCCCGGCGGCGCGGGCGCCGAGTCGCTGCGGCAGGCCCCGATGCTGAGCTTCGACCGCAAGGACGACCTGCAGGACCGGTTCCTGCGGCGCCGCACCCGGCGCCGGCTCGACCCGCCCCGGCACTACGTGCCCGGCGCCGCCGAGTTCGTCGAGGCCGCACGGCTCGGCCTCGGCTGGGGCATGCTGCCGGAACCGATGCTCACCGACACCGAAGGACTCGTCTTCCTCGACTCGGACGATCCGCTCGACGTACCGCTGTACTGGCAGCGGTGGCGGCTCGAGTCGCCGGTGCTCGACGCGCTCACCGACGCCGTCCGGCGGACCGCCCGGGAGGTGCTGCGCTGACAGTGAGGATGGGCGAGTGATCCAACTGGCTGCCAGCGCCCGATACGGGCGAGTGCGACGTGACGCTGCGCCCCTACCGGCCCGACGCGAGCACTGCGGACGGAGGCGGGAACCCGCCGGGCGTCAAGACCGGTCCCTGCCCACCGACCGCGGGCGTTGTCCCTCAGTCACGGGCCAGGACTCGCGGCCCGATGTGGTGAGCCAACTCCAGCGCGAGCTCGACGGGAAGCCTGCGCTCGCCGGGGCGGTGGCCGAGCAGTTCGGTTGCGCGGCCGACACGCTGCAGGATGGTGTTGCGGTGGGTGTGCAGGCGTGCGGCGGCGCGAGGGGCGTTCTCGGCTTCCTCGAGGAACACCCGCAATGTCTGGCGGAGACGAGCCGCGCTGGGTGTGTCCGCAGCGAGCGGGCCCAGTGTTGTGGCGACGAATTCGGCCGCCCGGTCCAGGTCGCGAGCGGCCAACGTGGCGACCTCGAGCTCGCGGTAGAGCGCGACGCGGTCGCCGTCGCGTTGCCCGCTGACCAGGCGCTGAATGGCCAGCGCGGCGTCGTGTGATCGGCGGAAGCCGGTGATGCCCGCTCGGGTGGGGCCGACGGCGACCCGAATGTTCGACTGCGCCTTGGTGATTTCTCCGCGCAATGTGCCGAGCGCGGGTTCGGATTCGGTGCCCAACCACGCCCACAGCGTCGAGGTGCCCGCGGGCAGTGTGAGGGGCGTGCGGGCGCCGGCGGCCTGGGCCAGCAGCGTCGCGGCAGACTCCAGTGCCCCCTGCGTCCCGCCCGCCGGTTCGGCCCACAGGACGAGTGCGGTGTGGCGGCGAGCGAGCTGGTATCCGAGGCGTTCGCCGGCTCGGCGGGGGTCGATCGGGGCGCCGTCGAGGATCAGGTGCACGGTCTCGGCACGGCGGGCCAGCGCGCCGCCGAGCACCTCCTCGCGTTCCCGCTGGGCGTCGGCGATGACACGGCTCACGACATGGTCGACGTAATCGAACATCAGCTGCGAGGTGACCTCCAACAACTCCACGAACTGTGGCCCCGGCGGGACGATCCGTCCGGCATGAGCCAGAAACCGCTGCCAGGCGACGTTCTGGCCCCGGCGGTAGGCCTGGTAGATCACCTCGAGGTCGATGCCGCGGCGCACGACGGTGCGGACGACGTCGAGGGCTTCGGGCGGCACGTCGATCGGCGCGCCTCCGACGTCACGCCGAGCGAGGGTGGTCAGCAGGCGCGCGGCATTGGCGCGGTTGCTCGCCGACATCTCCGCGACGATCGCCGCGTCCGCACCCAGCATCGGGGCCACCGCCACCTCGGCGGCGTCCATCTCGGCGACGAGCTGATCGAGTTCACGCAGCATCAATTCGGCGACGTCACCGACGAGGGAGACAACTTCGGGTGCCACTGGCTCACGGAGCACGTACCAAGTGTGCCACAGCACACATATGGGTGCGAATAGTGTGCCGGCATACATGTCAACGGGTGCCGTTGCGGTCCTACTGTGAACGCCGTCACGCCCCAGCGCACCGCTCGAGGAGACCGACCATGAGCATCCCGACGACCACCGAGCCGACCGGTCGCCATACGGCAAGCACGCATTTCGACGTCTTGATCGTCGGCGCCGGCATTTCCGGCATCGGCGCGGCGTATCACCTCCAGACACGCCGTCCCGGTACGACGTTCGCAGTCCTGGAGGGCCGGGATTCGATCGGCGGCACGTGGAGCCTGTTCCGCTACCCGGGCATTCGCTCGGACTCGGACATGCCGAGTTTCGGCTACGGGTTCAAGCCGTGGACGCATCGGAAGTCGATCGCAGACGGGCACATCATCATGGATTACCTGAGGCAGACCGTCACCGAGAACCGTCTCGACCAGCACATTCGTTTCGGCTACCGGGTTATCGGCGCAGAGTTCTCCTCGGCGGACGGATACTGGACCGTCACCGCGCAATCGTCCGGCAGCGCCGAGCACGTGCACTTCACCGCGCGATTCCTGTTCCTGGGCACCGGCTACTACGACTACGAGGAAGGCTTCACGCCCGACATCGAGGGTGTGGAGGAGTTCGCGGGCCGGCTGATCCACCCGCAGCACTGGCCCGAGGACCTCGACTACGCCGGCAAGCGCGTGGTGGTCATCGGCTCCGGCGCGACCGCCGTGACGCTGATCCCGTCGATGGCCGGCAAGGCCGGTCATGTCACGATGCTGCAGCGCTCGCCGAGCTACGTGTTCTCGATACCGGCCGAGGACGCGATCGCGAACACCCTGAACAAGGTGGTCGGTCCCACCCGAGCGCACCGGATCGTCCGGCGCAAGAACATCATGCTCAACCGCGGGATCTACAAGGCCTGCCAGCGCGCGCCCAAGCTCATGCGCAAGCTGTTGATCGCCGATGTGCGCCGGCAGCTGCCCAAGAGCTTCGACGTAGACACCCACTTCACCCCGCGTTACAACCCATGGGACCAGCGCCTGTGCATGGTCCCCGACGGGGATCTGTTCAAGGCGATATCCGCCGGGCAGGCCTCGGTGGTGACCGACCGGATCAAGCGGTTCACCGAGGAGGGGATTCTGCTGGAATCGGGTCAGGAGTTGGCCGCCGACATCGTCGTCACGGCGACCGGACTCAACATGACACCGTTCGGCAAGATCGCACTGAGCGTGGACGGGCGGCGCGTGAACCTGCCCGACACCACGGTCTACAAGGCGATGATGTTGTCCGGTGTGCCGAATCTCGTGTTCGCGCTGGGCTACACGAACATCTCCTGGACCCTCAAGGTGGACTTGGTGTGCGAGCACTTCTGCCGACTGCTCGACTACATGGACAGCCACGGCTACGGCACCGTCGAACCAGTGCTCGACGATCCGCACATGGACCGTGTCCCCGTGGTCGAGATGAGCTCGGGATATGTCCAGCGGGCCGTTGCGAAGTTCCCGCGCGGCGGCACCAGCGGCCCGTGGACGGTACAGATGGCCTACGAGAAGGACGTCGAGCGGCTGCGTCGCGGGCCGGTCGAGGATCCGGCGCTCGAGTTCGCGCCCAGCCGCACGGCTGCCGTCGCGTCGTAGGAACGGAGCGACCGAGATGAAGAAGGACCTGACCTTCCCCAGCCATGGCGTCGCCTGCGCCGCCTGGCATGTTCCGGCTACCTCCGACGTGCTGGCCGGCACGGCCGGCCGGCCGTGTGTGGTGATGGCACACGGCTTCGGCGGCACCCGAGACACCGGCCTGATCGGCTATGCCGACGGGTTCGCCGACAGCGGCATCGACGTATTGGTCTTCGACTACCGCGGCTTCGGCGACTCGGAAGGAACACCGCGCCAGGATGTTTCCTTCCGGCGTCAGCGCCAGGACTATCACGCGGCGATCGCCGCCGCCCGTCACCTGCCCGGCGTGGACGCCGATCGAATCGCGTTGTGGGGAACGTCGTACTCCGGTGGTCATGTCGTCGCAGTCGCCGCGCAGGACAGGCGCGTCGCGGCAATCGTATCGATGACCCCCGCGACCGACGGACTGGCAGCCGCGGTGCAGATCGCCCGCTACGCCGGAGCCGGTCAACTGGTGCGCACCACCGGCCACGGGTTGCGCGACCTCGCTCGCCGGATTACCGGACGCCGGCCGCACCACATCCCGGTGGGGGCGCGGCCGGGAAAGGTGGCGATCATCAGCGCCTCCGGCGCCGAGGAGGCCTACACCTCGATCGCCGGACCGACGTGGCGCAACGAAATCTGCGCGCGCACAGCACTGGAGGTGGCCGTGAACCGGCCCATCACCGCTGCCGGCCGCCTTGGCTGCCCAATCCTTGTGCAGGTGGGCACACACGACCGTGTCGCACCGCCCGTCGCCGCGCGCAGGACCGCGAAGAGGGCAGGGGCCACTGCACTGTTGTGCGAGTACCCCGTCGATCACTTCGACGTCTACGACGGTCCTTGGCAACAACGGATGCTGCGTGACCAGCTCAGCTTCCTGATCCGCGCCCTCGATCCGGCGCGGCCCTGCTGATCGTCACCGTTCCCCCGAGCTGCTCGCGCTCGACGCCCATGACATTCCGATGGTGCGCGACTCGCTCGGCGGAGAGTCGAGATCTACCACGTCCTGTGCAGTGCACACGTTCACACGTTCGAGCATCGGGCCCCGACCGCAGCCGCTCGACATCCCTCGGAGCATCCACCGGTGCGTCCCGAGCGGCCGGTCGGTTAGCGTGACGGGTCCGGCCCCGGCGAGAGGACGAACGATGACCACAGCAGCACCTGCACCGGCACGACAGCTGAGCCGGGCCCTGGCCGGCGTGCTGGCCGTCCTCGTCACCACCGGGTGGGCGGCGAACCACTTCGCCGCGATGATCCCCGTCCTGCGCGAGCACGAAGGCCTCTCGCGCGCGCTGCTCGACGGGGTGTTCGGCATCTATGCGCTCGGGCTGCTGCCCGGTCTCGTCGGCGGCGGCGCACTCTCGGACCGGACCGGCCGTGCGGCGGTCGTCCTCCCCGGTGCGACGATCGCCCTCGTCGGCACCGTGCTGCTGCTCGTCCGGCACGACGCCGCCGGACTCGTCGCGGGCCGCCTCGTCGTGGGCATCGGCGCGGGCCTGGCCATCGGTGCGGGCACGGCCTGGGCCACCGACCTGCGCGGGAAGGTCGGCACGGTGCTCGCCGGCGTCGCGCTCAGCTCCGGATTCGCCCTGGGGCCTTTCGTGTCCGGTCTGCTCGCCGAGTTCGGCCCCCGGCCGCTGTCCCTGCCGTTCGTGCTCTCGGCCGCGTTGTCGGCCGCGGCCGTCACCGCCGCGACGGTGTGGAGCCGGCCGGCCCACTACGCGGCGGCGGACCTGCAGCCGGTCGTGCCGGGACACGGCCGGTCGGTGGCCGGTGCGCTGTCCTGGTCGCTGCCGCTGGCACCCTGGGTGTTCGCCTGCGTCACAGTCGCTTTCGTGACGTTTCCGGCCCGGGTCGCGAGCGCGTACGCGGGACCGGCGCTGACCGGGGCCGCGGCGCTGCTCGCCCTGGGCTCCGGGATCGTCGTGCAGGCCGTGGCCCGTCGGCGGGAGTGGGGCCCGCAGGCCGGGACGGCCGGCGCCGTCCTCGCCGGACTCGGGTTCCTCCTCGTCGGCGCCGGC
>NZ_PCZU01000064.1:0-17033 GCF_002887785.1 Rhodococcus sp. ENV425 | reverse complement strand
CCGTCGCGGCACCCGTGCTCGGGGTGGCCTACGGGCTGTGCCTGCGCGAGGGCCTGCTCGACCTGGAGTCACTCGCGCCGAAGACCTCGCGCGGGACGCTGACCGGCGTCTTCTACGTCGGCACCTACCTGGGCTTCGCGCTGCCGCTGCTGCTCGTGCTGTTCGAGCCCACCACCGGCGCGAGCCTGCCGCTGTTCGTGCTCGCCGTCCCGGCGTTCGCGGTCGCGCTGGTACGGGCCCGCCGGCTGGCCGTCGCCGAGCACCCCCGCGCCGTCGACGCGCCGCGCAGCCCCGGCGAATCGTCGCGGACGGAAGGACACCGGCGATGACCACGCGACGTGCCTGACCTCCGATCCGCCCGCCTCGTCGGAAATTCGCTCGCCGCTTCGGAATCCGCTCCTGCAATTGCGTGGGCGGATCCACGACCGGCGCGACGATCCCGCCGGCGTCCGCCTCGCCTGGCGGTCATTCCACGAGGGCGCGGAACTGCGCGTCGTACAACCGGAAGTAGGCGCCGCCGGCCTCGAGGAGCTCGTCGTGCGTGCCCTGTTCCACGATGCGCCCGTGCTCCATCACCACGATCCGGTCCGCGTCGCGGATGGTCGACAGCCGGTGCGCGATCACGAAACTGGTGCGGTCCCGGCGCAGCACCGCCGTCGCGTGCTGCACGAGCAGCTCGGTGCGGGTGTCGACCGAGCTGGTGGCCTCGTCGAGGATCAGGATGGACGGCTGCGCGAGGAAGGCGCGGGCCGTGGTGATCAGCTGCCGCTCCCCCGCGCTGATGTTGCCGGCGTCCTCGTCGATCACGGTGTCGTAGCCGTCGGGCAGGGAACGCACGAACCGGTCGACGTAGCTGATGCGGGCGGCCTCGAGGATCTGGTCCTCGGTGGCGTCCGGCCTGCCGTAGGCGATGTTGTCGCGGATGGTGCCCCCGAAGAGCCAGGTGTCCTGCAGCACCATCCCGATACGCGAGCGCAGCTCGTCGCGGCTCATGGTCGTGATGTCCACGCCGTCGACGAGGATTCGTCCCGAATCCAGTTCGTAGAAGCGCAGGATCAGGTTCACCAGGGTGGTCTTGCCCGCGCCGGTGGGCCCGACGATCGCGACCATCTGCCCCGGCTCGACGCGCAGGTCGAGATGCTCGATCAGCGGTCGCTCCGGCAGGTACGAGAACGAGACGTCCTCGAACTCGACCAGGCCGTGCCGCCCCCACGGGGTGACGGGGGCAGGCGAGTCGGGCTCCTGTTCGAGTTCGTCGAGGATCTCGAACACCCGCTCGGCGGACGCCGCCGCGGACTGCAGCAGGTTGACCATCGCGCCGATCTGGCCGAGCGGCTGACCGAGCTGCCGCGAGTACTGGATCAGGGCCTGCACCTCGCCGAGGCTGACGGTGCCCGACGCGACCCGCAGCCCGCCGAGCACGGCGATCGCGACGTAGCTGAGGTTGCTCATGAACATCACCAGCGGCATCACCAGACCGGAGACGAACTGGGCGCGGAACCCGGCCCGGAACAATTCGTCGTTGGTCTCGGTGAAGCGACGCTCGACCTCGGCGGTCCGGCCGAAGGCGGTGACGAGTTCGTGGCCGGTGAAGGCCTCCTCGATCTGGCCGTTGAGGTTGCCGGTGGCCTTCCACTGGGTCACGAAGTGCCGTTTGGACCGCTTCGCCACCACCGCGGTCACCACCACCGACGCCGGCACCATGAGGATCGCGACGAGCGCGAGCAGCGGCGAGATCCACACCATCATCACGACGAGCCCGAGCAGGGTGAGCACCGACAGCACCAGCTGGCTGATCGACTGCTGCAAGCCCTGCGAGATGTTGTCGATGTCGTTGGTGACGCGGCTGAGCAGATCACCGCGGGAATGGGAGTCGAAATAGCGCAACGGCAGCGCGTGCACCTTGCGTTCCACCCGGGATCGCAGATCGCGGATGACGCGCTGCACGATCTCGTTGAGCCCGTACGCCGCCAGCCAGATCAGGCCCGACGACAGCAGGTACAGCGCGAGCACGAACACGAGGGTGCGGCCGAGGGCGGCGAAGTCGATGCCCGCGCCCGGCACGAGCGACATGGCCGACACCATCTCCGCGAACTGGTCGCGTCCCTGCGCCCGCAGCGCCTCGACCGCCTGTTCCTTCGACAGCCCGGCGGGCAGCTGACGGCCGATCACCCCGCTGAAGATCAGGTCGGTGGCGTGGCCGAGAATGCGGGGCGCCACCGAGGACGCCACCACCCCGAGCACGGCCAGGACGAGCACCACGGCCGCGGCCCACCGGTGCGGCCGCAACAGGCCGACGAGCCGTTTGGTGGCCGGCCACTTCTGCCGTGCCCGGTTCTCCGGCGCGCCCGGGTCCACACCCCCGAGCCGCGGCCCCGCCTCCTTGCGCTCGGTCATGCGGTCACCATGCGCTGCGACTCGACGATCTCGGCGTAGGTCGGGCAGCTCGCGAGCAGTTCCAGATGCGTGCCCGAGCCGACGACGGCCCCGCCGTCGAGTACGACGATGCGGTCGGCGTCGAGCACCGTGGACACCCGTTGCGCGACGACCACGACGCACGCATCGCGGGTCTCCGGGAACAGTGCCTCCCGCAGCCGCGCGTCGGTGGCCTGGTCCAGGGCCGAGAACGCATCGTCGAACAGGTAGATCGAGGGCCGGCGGACCAGAGCCCGGGCGATGGCCAGGCGCTGGCGCTGCCCGCCCGAGACCGTGGTGCCGCCCTGGGCGACGAGGGTGTTCAGCCCCTCCGGCATCGCCCGGACGAAGTCCGCGGCCTGTGCAACCTCGAGGGCGTGCCAGAGCTCGTCGTCGGTCGCGTCGGCGCGGCCGTACCGCAGATTGTCGGCGACGGTGCCGGAGAACAGGTAGGCCCGCTGCGGCACGAGACCGATCGCCGCGCGCAGCACCTGCGGGTCCAGGTCACGCACATCGGTGCCGCCCACCAGGACCGAGCCGGCGGTGACGTCGATCAGCCGCGGGATCAGCCGCAGCAGGGTCGTCTTGCCGGAGCCGGTACCGCCGATCACGGCGGTCGTGCTGCCGGGCTCGGCCCGGAACGTCACGTCGCGCAGGACGGGCGCGTCGGCGCCGGGATACGCGAAGGCCGCCCCCCGCAGCTCGAGGGTCACGGGGGTGGCGAGGGTGCGGACGGGCCGAGCCGGCGCCGGCAGCGACGATTCGGTGTCGAGCACGTCGAGGATCCGCTCGGCACACACCGCCGCGCGCGGCGCCATCATCGCCACGAACGACGTCATCATCACCGCCATCAGGATCTGCATGATGTAGCTCAGCAGCGCGGTGAGGGATCCGACCTGCATGTCACCGGTGTCGATCCGGTGGCCGCCGAACCACAGCACGGCCACGCTCGTGGCGTTGGCGATGAGCATCACGAGCGGGAACAGCAGAGCGTTGATGCGGCCGACGTGCAGGGCCGTGTCGGTCAGTTCCACGTTGGCGACCTCGAACCGGTCCCGTTCGGTGCGCTCGCGCACGAACGCCCGCACCACGCGGATGCCGGTGATCTGTTCGCGCAGTACCCGGTTGACGGCGTCGATGCGCACCTGCATCACCCGGAAGGCGGGCACCATCCTCGCGATCAGGACGAACATGGTGACCGCGAGGACGGGCACGGCAGCGACGAGCACCAGCGACGTGCCGGCGTCCTCGCGCAGCGCCATGACGATGCCACCGATACCCATGATCGGGGCCATCACCACGATGGTGCAGCTCATCAGCACGAGCATCTGCACCTGCTGCACGTCGTTGGTGTTGCGGGTGATGAGCGACGGCGCGCCGAACCGGCCGAACTCGCGGGCGGAGAATCCGCCGACGCGCCGGAGCACGGCGAGCCGCACGTCGCGGCCGACGGCCATGGCGGTGCGCGCCGCGAAGTACACCGAACCGATCGAGCAGCCGATCTGCACCGAGCTGATCGCCAGCATCACCGCGCCGGTGGTGAGGATGTACCCGATGTCGCCGCGGGCGACGCCGTAGTCGATCAGGTCGGCGTTGAGCGCCGGCAGGATCAGCATGGTGCCGGTGGCCACCATCTGCAGCAGCACCACCGCGATCAGCGCCCCCCGGTGAGGGCGCAGGAACCGCGGGAGCAACCGGACCAGCATGATCACCACGCTACCGGTGCAGCAGCCCGGTTCCCGGCACCTTTTCCGCCCGCGAGGGAACGGAAAAGGCGCCCGGGTCCGGTCATGTGTGCGCCGGCTCGCGGCTGGGCTCGGGGACGGTCAGCTCGCGGCGGAGCTTCTCGCCCTCGACGTCCACGTTCGGCAGGATGCGGTCCAGCCACGTCGGCAGCCACCAGGCCTTGTCGCCGAGCAGCGCCATCACCGCGGGGATGATCACCATGCGCACGACGAACGCGTCGAAGAACACGGCGGCGGCGAGCGCGAAGCCGATCGACTTGATGAACGAGTTCGGCTCGGCGATGAAGGCGGCGAACACCGAGATCATGATGACCGCCGCCGCGGTGACCACCCGGGCACCGTGGGCGAATCCGATCCGCACGGCCTCCTTCGCGGACGCGCCGTGGACGAACTCCTCCCGCATGCGGGTCACCAGGAAGACCTGGTAGTCCATCGCCAGGCCGAACACCACGCCGATGAGGAAGATCGGCATGAAGCTGACGATCGGCTGCGGGTTGGAGACCAGCCCGCCCCAGCCCTCCTGGAAGACCGCGACGGTCGCGCCGAACGTCGCCAGGACGCTGAGCAGGAATCCGAGGGTCGCGGTCAGCGGCACCAGGATCGACCGGAACACGAGCATCAGCAGGATGAACGCGAGTCCGACGACCACCGCGAGGTACGGGACGAGCGCGCTCTGCAGGGTCTCGGACACGTCGCCTTCGAGGGCGGTCTGTCCGGTGATGCCGTAGGAGACGCCGATCTCGTCGTGCAGCTGGGCCTCCTGGTCGCGGATGCTCGACACGAGGTCCATCGTCGCCGGCTCGCTGGGGCCCGACCGGGGGGTGACCATGATCTGCGCGGTGTCACCGGCCTGGTTGACGGCCACGATCTGGGCGTTGACCACCTCGTCCTGCTCGTACAGGCGCTGCACGACCTCCCCGAACGCCTGCTGCGGCGCGACGGTGGCCTCGCGGGCGTCGGCGACGACGAGCAGCGGGCCGTTGCGGCCGGGACCGAACGCCTCGTTCACGAGGTCGTAGGCCTGACGGGCGCTGGTCTTCGGGTCGCCGGTGGCCTCGGTGGGCAGGGCGAGCTGCAGGTTCGCGCCGGGCAGCGCGAGGATGCCGAGCAGCAGCACGCCGGCGACGAGCGGGATCAGCGGCTTGCCGGTGGCCCAGCGGATGTAGCGCTGGGCGGCGCTCGGCCTGTCGGTGTCGGCCTCCGGGTCGTGGTCCTTCAGGCCCGGGATGCGGCCGGCGAACGCCTTGCGGCCGAACAGGCCGAGGATCGCCGGCAGCAGGGTGATCGCGATGAGCACGGCGATGAACACCGTGAATGCGGCCGCGTAGCCCATGGCGGACAGGAACGGGATCCCCACCACGCTGAGGGCCATCAGGGCGATGATCACGGTCAGGCCGGCGAACACGACGGCGGAGCCGGCGGTGCCCACGGCACGTCCGGCCGCCTCGGCACGGTCGGCGGTGACGGTGATCTCGTGCCGGAACCGGGAGACGATGAACAGCGAGTAGTCGATCGCGACGGCGAGACCGATCATGATCGCCAGCGTCGGGGTCATCGAGCTCAGGTCGGCGAAACCGGTGGCGATGGTGATGCCGAGGCTGCCGATGGCGATGCCGATGATGGCGGTGATCAGGGGCAGGCCCGCGGCGACGAGCGAGCCGAAGGTGATGGCGAGGACGACGGCGGCGATGCCGATGCCGATGAGTTCGGTGACGCCGCCGGGCATCTCGGCCTCCGCGGCGGCGGTGCCGCTGACCTGGACGTTCAGGCCCGCGTCCCGGCCGATCTCCGCGGCCGCGGCGATCTGCTCACGCATCGTGTCGTCGACGTCTCCGAAGCCGCCCTCGAACGGGACGGTGACGAATCCGACGGTGCGGTCCGGGCTCAGTGGCGACAGCGCGGCCGCGTCGGCGAGCGCGGTCTCCTCCGGCTTGCCCTGTTGCTCGGCGGCGGCCTTCATCTGTTCGACGAGACCGGCGTTCGCGGTGACGGGGTCGACGAGGACGGCGGCCTGCTGCTCGGGGGTGGCGACGGCCGGATCGATCTTGGCGGCGGCGGTCACCTTGTCGATCCCGCGGATCGCCGCCAGCACCTCGTTCATCGCCGCGAGGTTCTGTGGTTCGTCGAGGGTCCCGCCGTCGGGGGCGGCGAACACGTAGCGCGCGCTGAGCGCGTTCATCGGGTCCGCGGCGTTCGGGAACCGTTCGGCGAGCAGGTCCTGCGTCTGCTGCGCGGGAGTGCCGGGGATGGAGAACGAGTCCGTCGTCGGCCCGGACAGGGTGGCCGCACCCACGCCGAAGAGGACGAGGATCGCCAGCCAGAGGGAGAGGACCGTGCCTTTTCGCCGATAGGCGAACTTGCCGATCCGATAGAGATAGGTCGCCACGGGGAACCTCGTCTTCCGGATGTGTCGTGCAGGTGTCTTAGGAAAGGCCTTGCCGCAGCTGCCCGAAGGCGGCACGGACGAGTTCCTCGGGGGAAGCCGCCCCCGAAGTGCCGGCGAGCCACAGTTCGACTGCCGACTTCATGGCCGAGACCGCGGCGTAGCGGACCAGGCTCGGGTACAGGTCGACCCGGGGATCGGTGCCGGTGCGCTCGGCGATGGCCTCGACGAGCAGTTGCGAGGCGCGCACTTCCATCTCGACGCGGCGCGCCAGCAGTGCCGGGCTCTGATCGACGAGTTCCATGGTCGAACACATCTCGACGAAGTCGCCGTCCGGCTCCGAAACGATCTGCCGGGCGACGGCTTCCATGGAGTCCCATACGGGTTCCCGGGCGGGCCGTGAGTGCAGGCGCCCGACCCAGGAGTGCACCAACCCCTCGAGATGCGCGAGGACGGCCTCCTCCTTGCTCGCGAAGTAGTTGTGGAAGGTGCGGGTGGACACGCCCGCCTTCGCGGCGATGGCGTCGGCGGTGACGCCGTCGATGCCCTTGGCGCGGGCAAGGTCGGCCGCGGCGGCAACGAGCGCTGCCCGCGTGGCGGCCTTCTTGCGGTCACGCAGTCCGGGCGGATTGGTCACGTCTTCCACGGTACGCATCTTGCAGAGCCCTGCAAATTTGCAGAGAACTGCAAGAATATGCGGTTGCCCACACCGCCCCGGGCGTTGTGGCAGCGCTCACGTGCGCCGGCGTTCCCAGGCGCCCGGATCGGCGGTCAGGTCGGCCACGAACCGCGGAAGATCGTCCGCGACGACGTCGGCGAGGGTGACCTCCTCGAGGACGGCCCGCAGATTCACCCGCACCGCGATCCATACGTCGCGCAGGCGTTCGGCCGGGCCGGTGTAGACCACATCCTCGGGCCGCTCGCCGCGCACCGACGCGAGCGGGCCTTCCACGGTGCGAATGATGTCCGCGATGGAGATCTCGTCGGCCGGGCGGGCCAGCCAGTACCCCCCTTCGGGGCCGCGACGGCTGTGCACCAGTCCGCCTCGGCGCAGATCCCCGAGGACCGCCTCGAGGAACTTGTGCGGGATGCGCTGCGCCCGGGCCAGGCCCTCCGCCTTGGCGGGCGCCTCGCCGGCCGTCGCGAGTTCGAGCAGGGTGCGCACGGCATAGTCCACCCGGGCGGTGATATGCACGTCGCACTCCTCGGTTCGCGCCTGGCCGCCGGGCGCCGGCGGACACACGATTCCTACCAAACCGGAGGGAAAGCGCGCGACGCGGCCGCGGTCATGCGGCGGTGCGACTGCGGTCATGCGACGACGGTGCAACTGCGGTCATGCGACGGCGGTGCGACGACGTGCCGACGCCGCGCACAGTGCGAGCCCGGCGACGACCCATGCGCTCAGCACCAGCACCGCCGTCCCGCCGCCGTGCCCGTCGAAGAAGGCCACCGAACGGACCAGCGTGCCGGCGGCGCCGGGTGGCAGCAGCTGACCGAAGGTGCCCCACCCCTGCGGCAGCCACGCTGCGGTGGTCGCGAAGCCCGACAACGGGTTGCCGACGAACATCATCAGGACCGCCCCGGCACCGAAACCGGGCAGCCCGAAGAGCGACTCGAGGCCGAGCAGTGGCAGCGAGACGGCGGCCAGGCCCAGCGTGAGCGCTCCGGCGGTGGCCCAGTAGTTCCCGGTCAGGCTGCCGAACCCGAACTGCAGGACGGCAGTGAGGGTCAGCCCCGCGAGCACCGCGAAGCCGACCGCGCCGAACACGCGCAGGCCGACCCGCCGGGGGAACAGCCGGACGAGGGCGATCGCGGGCACCAGACCGCCCAGGACCAGCGGCAGGGCCAGCGAGTTCAGGCCGGCCCCCGCCGGGTCGTCGGCCGGCAGCGGCACGACGTCGCGCACGGGAACGGGTCGGCCGACGGCCTCCGACAGGCCGGTGGCCGTGGCGGTGAGAACCTGAGCGACGGGGGCGCCGCCGGCCCCGGCGACATACATCGCGGGCCCGTCCGGCCCGACGGCGAGGCCACCGACGACCTCGCGGTGCTCGATGGCGCTGCGCAGCGCCTCCGCGTCGGCGTACCGCTGCGGCGCGAACGCACCGGGCCGGGCACCGGAGAGGCCGGCCTCGATCTGGGCGACGGCCTGGTCCGGCCCGGCGATGCCGATCTTCAGCGCGTGCGGGCCGCTGTTCACGGCGGGCGCGGCGAATGCGAACAGCATCAGGGCGATGACGGCGGTGAGCGCGAGCACGACGCCGGCGACGCGTACCGCGTCCGGCGGGGCGTGCCGCGCCGTGGAGGTGTCCGGGGAGGAGGTCGGGGCAACCATGACGGCTCCTTGAAGTGGAGGATTGTTCTCCGTTTATGTGGAGTATATTCCTCCGGTAGGAGCGGGGTGTCAACCCGCCGAACACAGGAGATCCCATGCGCGCCGATGCCGCCCGCCGCCGCGAGGCCCTGATCCTCGCGGCCCGCGACGTGCTCGCCGAACGCGGGCACGACGCACCCCTCGATGCCATCGCCGAGCGCGCCGGCGTCGGCATCGCCACCCTCTACCGCAACTTCCCCACCCGCGACGATCTCGCGCACGCCGTGGCCCGTCGCACCCTCGACGAGGCGGGCGCGGCGGCGGATCGCGCCCTCGCCGCGATGACGTCGGACCCCGAACGTGCCTGGGCCGAATTCGTCGACACCGCCGTCCGGCTGCGGCTCGGCGCCCTGATCCCGGCTCTCATCGTCGAGAGCTACCGGGAACTGCCCGACGACGTCCTCGAGATCCGGGAGGGCACCAAGGCGCGCGTCACCGAGCTCGTCCACGCCGCACAGCAGGCCGGCCTCGTCCGCGACGACGTCCAGCCGATCGAGGTGATCATGGCGGTCGCCCGGCTGACCCGCCCCCACGTGCGGTTCGTCGACGACGTCGTGCCCGCCCTCGTGCCCCGGATGATCGCGATCTACCTCGCCGGCCTGCGTCCGGACGGGCGGCCGCTCCCGCAGTGACCGCCCGGCGGCCCCTCGCCCGCCGTAGTGACCGTCACCACATTCCGGTAGATTGGACGCCTGTTCACATCACTCCCGGAGGACCGAATGTGGGAGACCCTGACGGCGTCCTGGGCGTCGCTGCTCGAGCCTCTGCACGACCCCGTCGCGCTGGCCATCCCGGCGTTCCTGCTCTTCCTCGCCCTCGAATGGGCCGCCGCCCGCACGCTCGAGCACGTCGAACCCGGCGACGACGGGCACACCCGTCCGCCGCGCGGCGGCTACGAGGCCATCGACGCGCGCACGAGCATCTCCATGGGATTGGTCTCCATCGGCACCAGCGCCGCCTGGAAGGTGCTGGCCCTCGTCGGCTACTCGGCGATCTGGGTGTACCTCGCACCGTGGCACCTACCGGCGGACGCCTGGTACACGTGGGCGATCCTGATCCTCGGCATCGACCTGCTCTACTACTGGTACCACCGGACAGCGCACCGGGTGCGGCTCGTGTGGGCCACCCACCAGGCACACCACTCGAGCGAGTACTTCAACTTCGCCACGGCCCTGCGCCAGAAATGGAACAACAGCGGCGAGATCCTCATGTGGCTGCCGCTGCCCTTCCTCGGCATCCCGCCGTGGATGGTGTTCGTCGGATTCTCCGTCTCGCTCGTGTACCAGTTCTTCGTGCACACCGAGCGGGTGGGCACGCTGCCCCGGCCCGTCGAGTTCGTGTTCAACACCCCGTCACACCATCGTGTGCACCACGGGTGCGACCCCGAATACCTCGACCGCAACTACGGCGGCATCCTGATCCTGTGGGACCGCCTGTTCGGTACCTTCCGCCGCGAGACCCACCGCCCCACGTACGGACTCACCAAGCCCGTCGGCACCTACAACATCTGGCGGCTGCAGACGCACGAGTACCAGGCCATCGCCCGCGACTGGCGGGCCGCCACGAGGTGGCGCGACAAGCTCGGCTACGCGTTCGGCCCGCCCGGCTGGGCGCCGCAGCGACCGACCACCGTCGCGAGTGCGCAGTTGTCGTCACGACACGCCGGGTGAAGCGACCGGACCTGCGCATTCGACGAACGAAAACGGCCCCGATCCGGTCAACCGGATCGGGGCCGTTCTTGGCGGTGGCGGAGGGATTTGAACCCTCGGACGGGGGTTACCCGTCACACGCTTTCGAGGCGTGCTCCTTAGGCCGCTCGGACACGCCACCGCCCACGACTTTACCGGATTCGGTCCCGGAGTTGAAATCCGCAGGTCACCGGCGTTCGGCGAGACGCTGGGCCCGGAAGAAGCCTTCGAGCACCGCCGCGCATTCGTCCTCGAGCACGCCGCCGCGCACCTGTGGGCGGTGGGTGAGCCGACGATCACGCACCACGTCCCACAGCGACCCGACCGCACCCGTCTTCGGCTCCCACGCCCCGAATACCACGCGGTGCACCCTGGCCAGCACCAGCGCGCCCGCACACATCGTGCACGGCTCCAGCGTCACGGCCAGCGTCGTGCCCTCGAGCCGCCAGCCGTCGCCGTGCACCTTCGCCGCCGCGCGCAGCGCCAGCACCTCCGCATGAGCCGTCGGATCGCCCGTGGCCTCCCGCGAATTCGCCGCACGGGCCAGCTCGGTCCCGTCCGCATCGAACAGCACCGCACCCACCGGCACGTCGCCGGCCGGCGCCGCGGCGGCCGCCTCCAGCGCGGCCCGGATCATCGCCTCGTCGTCGCGCAGGCCCATCTAGGGGCGCAGCTTGTCCAGCGTCGTGGCGAGGACGTCGTCGAATCCCAGCCGCTGGGCGATCTCCTCGATCTGCTCGTCCGGATACAGATCGGACTCGGCGGCGATCACCGCCAGCACCGGCTCCGGCAATCCCAAGTCCGCGAGAATCCCCAGATCGCCCTCCTCCCACGGCTCGATGTCGTCGAGCTCGTCGGGGTCGATATCCGGGATTTCGATGTTCAACGCGTCGAGCACGTCGGCGGCGATGTCGTAGTCGATCGCCATGGTCGCGTCGGACAGCAGCAGACGCGTGCCCGACGGGGCGGGCCGGACGATGACGAAGAACTCGTCGTCCACGTTGAGCAACCCGAAGATCGCGCCGGTGCTGCGCAGCTCGCGCAGCTCCCGGTCGGCCACCTCGAGGCTCGTCAACACCGCCGCCGACAGTGCCTTGCACTTCCAGCGACCGTCCTCCCGCGTCACGGCGACCCCGAACCCGTCGAGGTCCTCAGTCGAACTCACGGAAGGGCTCTTGTTCCCCGCACGCTGCGCAGCCATGGGCGCAACGGTAGTCGGCGCAGTCCCGTGAATGAAGTCCAGCGGGCGATGTGCCAACCTGTTCGGGTGCCCACCTCCGCGTCCACCCCGCCCGTGTGTGTGCTCGGCCTCGGCCTGATCGGCGGATCGTTGCTGCGTGCGGCCGTCGCCGCGGGTCGCGAGGCCTGGGGATACAACCGGTCGGCGGAGCCCGTCGAGGCCGCCCGGGCCGACGGATTCGACGCCTCCACCGACCTGCCGGCCACGCTGCGGCGCGCCGCGGAATCCGACGCCCTCGTCGTCGTCGCCGTGCCCGTGCCCGCGGTGGACGCGGTGCTCGCCGCCGTCGCCGAGCACGCCCCGCACGCCGCGCTGACCGACGTGGTCAGCGTCAAGTCGCAGGTCGCCGCCGCTGTCGCCGCCCACGGGCTGTCCGCCCGCTTCGTCGGCGGCCATCCCATGGCCGGCACCGCCGAGTCCGGCTGGTCGGCGGGATTCGCGGAACTGTTCCGCGACGCGGTGTGGGTGGTCACCGTGGACGACGGCACCGACCCCGTGGTGTGGACGCAGGTCGCCGATCTCGCCCTCGACTGCGGTTCCGTCGTCGTGCCCGCCGAATCGGGTGAGCACGACGCCGCGGTCGCCCGCGTCTCGCACCTGCCGCACCTGCTCGCCGAGGCACTGGCGCTGTCCGGGGCCGCCGGAGGCGACCTGGCGCTGGGCCTGGCCGCCGGCTCGTTCCGCGACGGCACCCGCGTCGCCGGGACGGCACCCGCGCTGGTCGACGCGATGTGCGAGGGTAACGCCACGGCGCTGCTCACGACCCTCGACGAGACCCTCGAGGTGCTGCGCCTCGCCCGCGAGCGACTCGCCGACGGCAGCACCGCCGAGCTGACCGCCGCCGGTCACGCCGCCCGGCGACGATTCGAGCAGCGCGCACGGCGGCCCGTCACCGGCATCGTCCCCGGCGACGCCGACTGGATCGCCCGGCTGCGCGAGGCCGGCCGCCGCGGCGAGGTGTGGACGCGGTGACACTGCGCGACACCACGGCGGCACTCGCGAAAGGCGAACTGACCGCCACCGGCCACGTCCGGCAGGTGCTGGCCGACCTCGACGCCCTCGACGGCACACCGTGGTCGAACCTCGTGGCCGCTCGCAACGACGCCGCCGCCCTCGAGTCCGCCGCTCGCGCCGACGCCGAGCTCGCGGCCGGCAACTGGATCGGCCCGCTGCACGGTGTCGCCGTCGCCGTCAAGGACAACATCGACGTCGCCGGGATGCCGACGCGGTGCGGCAGCAACGTCCTCGCCGACGCACCGCCGGCCGCACGGGACGCCAGGATCGTCGAGCGGCTCCGCGAGGCCGGCGCCGTCGTGGTGGCCAAGACGCACCTGCACGAGTTCGCGTACGGGCCGAGTGGCCTGGTCAACGCGTCCGGACCGGCCCGGCACCCGCACGATCCCACCCGGATCACCGGCGGCTCGTCCTCGGGGTCGGCGGCGCTCGTCGCCAAGGGCATCGTGCCGCTGGCGCTGGGGACCGACACCGGATGCAGTGTGCGGACACCGGCGGCACTGTGCGGCGTCGTCGGCCTCAAGCCCACCCGCGGCGCGTTGCCGGTCGACGGGGTGTTCCCCCTGTCCACCACCTTCGACCACGTGGGCCTGCTCGCCCGCGACGTCCTCGACGCCGGACTGGCGTGGGGTGCGCTGCCCGGAATCGCACACCTGCGCACGCCCGTCTCGGGTCTGCGGGTCGGGCGGCTGCGCGGCGGCCTCTGGGACGTGCCCGACGCCGCATTCGAGTCCGCGCTCGACGACGCCTGCCGCACGCTCGCCCACCTCGGTGCGGAGGTACGGGACGTGACGCTGCCAGAGACCGACGACCTGCTCGCCGTGTATCCCGTCGTCACCGGCTCGGAGGCGTACGAAACCCATCAGCGCTGGTTCGAGAACGACCCGGACCTCTACCAGCCGGCCACCGCGGCGCTGCTCGCGGCTCAGCGGGACCGTCCGGCGACGGACTACGTGCGGGCCGTGCGAACGGCCGCCCGGCTGCGCCGCGACGTCCTGCGCCGGCTACGCCGCGACGACGGGCTCGACGCCCTGATCACCGTCACCACCCCGCTGCGATCGGCCGCACTCGACAGCGACCCCGCCGCGCTCCGGGGGCCGCTGTTGCAGATGTGCATCCCGTTCAGCGTGCTCGGCGTACCTGCGGTGTCGGTTCCCGCGCCGGGCGGCGGGGACTTTCCCATCGGCGTACAGGTGATCGGATTGACCACCGGGACCGGCGGGCACGGCAGTCACCCCGCAGAGTCCACGGCCCTCGCACTGGCGATGGCAGTGGAGGGCAGCGCCCTCTCCTGAAACTGCGAGGGCAGCGCCCTCTCCTGAAACAGCCCGGCCTAGATCCGCCCCGCCAGACCGGGGTAGTCCACGACGAAACCGTCGCCGTCCACCGTCACCGAGGAGCTGGAGACCGGGGACAGGACGTGGATGCCGTCGGCCGCGCTGCTGTAGACGAGGGTGGCCTCCTCGATGCCGAGGTCGAGCAGGTTCACGTAGACGACCGGAACCTCGAGTTCGTCCGCGCCGGACTGCAGCCCGTAGCGGCGGATCGGCAGCGCATTGAAGAACGGGCTGAGGATGACATCGACGTCGAGTGCCCCGCCGAACGCCGAACGCTGGTGCTGGGTGCCGTTGTCGACCATCCAGATGCCCTCCTCGGACCGGCTGATCGACATGTGCCTCTCGCCGGCGGCCACGGTCGTGCGCACCGACAACCGGCGCGTCACACCGTTCTCGTCGGTCACGAGGTCGTACGACGCGCTGAACGCGGGGTGCTCCGCGCACTGCGCGCCGACGATGCGACCCGCCGCCTTGATGCGACTGCCGCTCAGTTGGACACGCACCGACTCCATCCGAGGAACGTCGTACGCCCGCCACGTCAGAATCGCGGGCCAGTTCGATGCTGGGCTCGCCGCAGACCGCGCGGCATCGGGGACTGGGATGCTCACGTGTCTACGTTAAGCGACGAGCCACCCCCAGGGAGCAGGGGTGCCGTGAATCGTGCCCTTCGTGTAGCCGACGACTACGGCGAACGTGGCGATCGTCACATCACGGGCGCGTGTCCGCGGCACCAAGACGCGGTTGCCGGGCGGTGACCACCGGCGTTGTGCAGCGCGTTTGAGCACGCAACCCGCTACCCGCAAGAGACTGGCCTACAGTCGCCTCATGCGTACCGTGTGGACAGTTCCTCAGAACATCGCCCAGATCCTCCTGGAGTCCCCCGAGATCCAGATGTTCCTGACCAGCAACGAGCTGCCCGATACCGCCGCGGACCCTCGTCAGCGCCTCGCCGAGTTCACTCGTGCGCTCGCCGCCCTGGCCCGCCACACCGGACGCGCCTTCGGCTCCGTCGATGCCGCCAACCGCGAACTGTTCGGCGGCTCCGCCGGCACCGTACCGGTCGCCTTGCGCCTCGCCGTCCTGCGCGAGATCGTCACCGACGTCGACGACCGCACCCCCACCCCGGACCCGCTGCCGGCGATGGTCGTCGAACAGCTCGGTGCCTATGTGTACGCCCTCGTCGATCCGCGCGACCACACCGTCCTGCACGTCGGACAGGGCCGCGGAAACCGCCTGTTCGCCTTGACCTGGACGGCACTCGGCGAAAACCACAAGCTCACCGCCGGCGGCGAGGCCCCGCCCGCCCACACCCCCGAAGCCGACGCGGCTGTGCACCGGATCCGTGCCGTCTACGACTCCGGCTACTCCGTGGGCCACTACGTCGTGGCCGACCGGGTGGCCCCGGCGGTCGACGCCGACCACGCCGCCGGCTTCACCGCGCAGGCCCTGGTCTCGGTGCTGGGGCTGCTCGAACCGCACGACGGCGAACTCGTGCTGACCAACCTCGTCGGCGCGACCGAGGAATCCGACCGGGTGGCCCACCCCATCGAGGAGCTGATACGTCAGTACTCCGCGGAGGCCGCACCCGAGCTGCCCACCCCGTGCGTCGTGCTGCGGATCACGGATGCGAAATCGGCTTCCCCCGAACAGGTCCGAGGACTCGCCGACCGTCCGTGGCCGGCCGGAGCCGCGGCACGCCGGGTCGACGGACTGCCCATCCTGGTGGTGGCGGACAACATCGTGCGCGGCGCCTACCGGGCCACCGGCTGGGAAGCGGCATCCCGCACCGAGGACAACGGCGGCACCATCCTCTACCGCTTCCTCGGCGACGCCGATCCCGAACTCGAGAAGCTCTTCGTCGACACCCGTCTGACGCCGGATCGGCTGGGACTCAAGCGCTGGCCGTCCCACGGCTGGGCGCCGCGGCTCACGCGGGCCCTGCCCCACCGGCCGAGGCCCTGACACTGCGGAACGGTTGACACTGCGGGGCGGTCCGGGCCGTGCCACCACGGCCCGGGCTTCCCTACTGTCGGTTGAGCCGGCTCACCTGCCGCTCGGGGTGAGAATGGGCTCGTGCAGGTCGTAGTAGTGCACGTCGCCGAGCAGGCGCATCTCCTCCTCCAGAAGCGGCCGCAGATCGTCGGGAATCTCCATCCGTTCGTGGGCCCGTGCCTCCTCCTCGGACGAGAAGTACACCGTCTCGACGTACCCGTCGTCACCGTAGGTGGCGAGCGTGCCGCCGATGATCTCGGGCCGCAGCTCATGCACCCGGTCCTGACCCTCGGCGAGCAGACTCTTCATCCGCCCGAGATCGGGGCAGTGCCCCTCCATGACCTGTACGAATCCTGCAGTGTCCGAGCCACCTTCCATCCACACCTCGACATCACGGCAGTCGTGGACGGTGATCTCCCCGTCGAAGCACTGCTCGGCCTCGACCCACCACGCGCCCTGCTCCGGACGTTCGCTGTTGCGGCGGGCCGCCTCCTCCGACTCGAACCGCGCCACCGACACGAAGGTGCCGTCGTCGCTGAATCCCGACGTGCTACCCAGATAGCCCACTGCGCCCGGGCGCAGCTCGTCCGTCCACCGCTGCAGGCAGGCCTTCAGTCCCTGCTCGTCGCGAACCGTCCCCTGCCAGACCTGAATGAACATCACTATCGCCTCCACGTGCGGGACAAGCCCGCACCCAACGGCTTCCGTGGCCGACCCGTTGCCGTCCACCGTCGGCGTCACCCGACGGCCGGCAATCGCGACCACCGTAGATTCAATGATTCGCCTGTGCCGGAGCACGGACAAGAGGGAGCCGGACCGGAACATGCGGAAATGCCGGAAGCCCCCCA
>NZ_PCZU01000063.1:6938-13089 GCF_002887785.1 Rhodococcus sp. ENV425 | reverse complement strand
ACCGAAAAAACACCAACAAAACATCGAAAACTCATCAAAACAGATGTAAAATTGAGTCATGAACAACAACGAGAACGCCCCCGTTACCCGCCTCAACACCGCCCAGTTCATCGAAGGCATCCCCGCCTTCCTCGGCATGGTCCCGAACGAATCCCTCGTCATCGCCCTGATCGATCCCCAGGGAACGACCGGCCCCTTCGCCCGCCTCGACCACGACAACGCCACTGCCGTTGTCGCTCTCGACAAGCTCATGGCCGCCGCCGAATCCGCCGACTTCAACGCCACCATCGCCGCGCTTGTCAGCATCCACCCCAACGGCGACACCGCAGAGGAAACCCTTCTCGCCGCCACCCGCCACGCCTACACACTCGGTCTGGCCGTGCCCATCGCCGCCGTCCTGCCCGAGTACACCGCCGGTGAGACCTTCTTCAACTTCCCCAGCGCCGAATCCGGCGAACTCGGTGACATCCTCGCGAGCACCGTTGCAGTCCTCGGAGTCATCGACGGCCGCGCACCCATTGCCCCCAGCCGCGACGCCCTTGCCGCCGAACTCGCACCCGCCGAAGACCTCGGAGTGTTGTTCGAGCGCCAGTGGGACGCGCGCCAGGCCCGCGCCCAGGCTCCCGAGATCACCGACGCCGCGAACCTCGAGACGCTGCGCGACGCCATCGAAGCACCCCGCGAGCTGACCTACCCCGAAGCCGTCGCCGTCGCGATCACCCTCACCGACAACCCCCGCGCCCGCGATGTGGCCCTGTACTTCTCCCGCAACGTCGCCGCCGTCGCCATCCTGACCGACGCCGCCCGCAAGACCTCCGGCTACGTCCGCTTTACGATCCTGTCCGTCCTCGCCGCCGTCGCCTACGCACACGGCTACGGAGTCCGCGCCGCCGTCGCCCTCGACGCCATCGAGAACGGAGTAGCCCACGAGACCCAGATCCCCAAGCTCGCGCTTCTCATCCGCCAAGTCGTCGACCACGGCTTGCACGCCAAGGGAGTGCAAGAAGTCCTCGAGGCCGGTCGAAACGTCCTCCCCGAATTCGGATTCGCCCCCGAGGACTGACAACACACCATGAGGCCCCGCACCGACCGGTGCGGGGCCTCGCCCTATCTCCAACTCACCAACGAACCCGCCCGCACCTTCCGCAGCGCGCAGGGCCGAGCTCAGGGCATCGAGCCCCTTCGCCCGACTTCTCCCGCAGCTCACGCACGGATCCGCGCCACCGTGCCGGGACGACACCCAACCGCAGTGCCACGACCGTGCATCGTCACGGTGCGATTCAGGCGAGCCGTCAGAGAATGTCCGGCTTATCGGAGAAGCAGATGTCGATGCTGCGAGTACGGGGTACGTCCAACACCGGTATGCCGGCGACCGCCGCATCGAGGGCCAGGTCCGAAATCGGCATCACCTCGAGCACGGCACCGAGCAAGACCGCTTCCGCTTCACTGCGCTGCATAAGAACCCCTAACGTCTCCGAAACCGCCCCGACTCGCGTGCAACGGTCAACTCTCATCATCGAATATCCACCATGGCCGAACCAACCGCCTCGACACATCAGAAGACGATCGCCTGCCAACTACCACAGCGTTCCTTGCGCCACGTCGTACAGGGCTGTCTCGATCGCGTGCTGATCCCAGCCATATCGCAAGACCGCCTCGCGCACCGCTCGTGAGCGTCGAGCACGTTCGGCACGGTCGGCACGGTCGGCGCCGAACCACAACCACCGGCCCCCGCCGCGACCCTTACGCCCCATGTCCGCCATGTTCTCAGCGGCCGACGCGAGCACCACATGGGCAGCGAAGGCATCACCGTCGCCCGTGTTGACGCACAGCGGGTTGTCACAACGCCGGTGCATCGCCACTTCGTTGTCGTCGAGGCCACGTTCCAGCTCCACAGCGAGCGCGTAACGGTGCGGCCGCACCACGATCTGATGACCGTCTCGAGCTATCCAGAACCGTCCGTAGCCGTCGTCAACGAGCGCACCGATCCAGAGGTGACAGGAATCCAAGTCCGGTCCGTACACCACGCGTTGGAAGAAGCGAGTCCGTTCGATCTCGTCTCCTGGCTCCCACCGCACAGTGGCTCCGTCTCTGACCTCGCGCCGTTGCTTGCTGCCCGATCAGGAGCCGGAAGCAGCTACCGGCACGTCGGGCGTCGGTGCCTTCGCCTCACTGCCGCCCCTGCTCGATCCTTGTGCGGGAGGCGTCGAGTCGTTGTTCTCTTCGGCCAGCTTCACCAACCGGCGCACCATCGCCACGTCCAGATCGACGAGTTCGGAGATCGAGGTAGCGGTCTCGCCACGTCCAGCAACCTGCGCCAGCGACCTGCCCGCCGCGAGTTCGGCCGCAGCCTTCTTCTTCTCGAACTCCTCGTTCGCCTTGGCGATCGCCGCATCACGACGAGCGGCGGCCTTGTCCACCTTCTCCAGCGACGCCAACGCGCGCTCGAGGTCGCGCTGGTTGTCGCTGATCCGCTTGAGCAATTCAGCGCGCCGTTCCGACAACTTCGACCGTGCCTGACTGCGCGCCGAGATCACCTTCGTCCCGTTGTGCACCGCATCCCCCGAACCACTCACTGCGACACCCTTCCCGTCTACAACAACTCACGCCGAGTCTAAGCCAGCGTCCCGACCAAACCCGTGTCTCCGCCGGAGCGGTCTGCGACCGCCGGCTACACCGATCTACATCGCACCGTATCCGGGTATCAGCACCAGAAGAGATGGGACACACCTCTTGCAGTTTTACTGACATTCGGGAAACCTGCTCCCAACCTGCGCGTTCGTACCGCTAAGATCGAGCCCGTGATGACCCTCCACGTCCTGCACGCAGCGGACGGCTACGAGTACCTGACACGTCAGGTCGCCACAGCCGACCGCGAGCGTAAACGTGGAGCAGAACTCACCGATTACTACACCGCGCACGGCACACCGCCCGGCGAATGGTTCGGCTCAGGAGTGGACGGTTTGAACGACCTTCTCGACGACATCCACGTCGAGAACGCCGACCGGATCTCCGCCGGAGATGTCGTCACCGAGACGCAAATGAAGGCCCTGTTCGGCGAAGGACTCCACCCAAATGCCGACGCCCTGATCGCCGAACTCATCGACCGGGGCGTCCCGTCCGAGGACGCAATCCGGCTCGCTCGACTCGGACGGAAGTTCCCGACCTTCAAGAACGACGTCGAGCTGTTCGACCGCCACGCGGCCGAGATCGCCGAGTACACCGACACCCACGGACATGCCCCGAGCCGGGATGAATCCGCTGCGATCCTCGACCGCATCGCCGGAGGGATGTTCCAGGACAAGCACGGCCGACCGGTGGCAAACGAAGCCGAACTGCGGAACTGGATCGCCCACGAGAAGGGCAAAGTCCGCCACCCGGTAGCGGGACACGACCTGGTTTTCACACCGCCCAAGAGTGTGTCGAGCCTGTGGGCACTGGCACCGAACGAGACGCGCATCGAGATCGAGCGCATCGTCGATGCCACGGTGAAAGACACCCTCCGGTGGCTCGAAGAGAACGCCTGCTTCACCCGCGTCGGCCGTAACGGCGAGGAGCAGATCGACACCAACGGCTTCGTTGCCACCCTCTACAAGCACTTCGATTCCCGCTGCGGGGACCCCAACCTGCACACCCACGCTGTCGTGTCGATCAAGACCCAGGCCGCCGAAGACGGCAAGTGGCGTGCCGTCGACGGATCGACAATGTTCCGCTTCGCTGTCGCCGCCTCGCAGCGATTCAACGCCGAAGTGATGCAGCGCCTGAGCACCGAACTCGGTCTTGAGCTGACCTACCGCGAGATCGAGCAGGGAAAGCAACCCGTCGTCGAACTGGCCGCCATTCCCCGCAATATGCTTGAGGTGTTCAGCTCCCGCCGCAGCGCAATCGAGGTCCGCCGCGACGAACTCATGGCCGAGTACCGCGCCAAGTACCAGCGGATGCCCGACGCCAAGACGATGTATCAGCTCTATCAGCAGGCCACCCTCGATACCCGCGAAGGCAAGGCCGACGCGAAATCACTCGCGGAGATGCGCGCAGAATGGCGCGAGAAAGCCGCCGAAATCCTCGGTGGCAACGAGGCCGTCGACCAGCTCGTCCGCGACGCCTTCGCCGCCGATCACGCACCGATGCCGCAGCGTCGAAGCCTCGACGACGATGCCCGAGACGTAATCACCAAGCTCGAATCCAAACGCTCGCGCTGGCAACTGCCGCACATCATCTCCGCCGTCCAGGCCCACCTCGGCGGCGAGACATTCCCCGACCTCGACACCTACCGCAACGCGGTCGATCGACTCACCAGCCAGGTCATGGAGTTATCAGTGACCACCCCACGGGCCGAGCTGCCCGCGATCCCGAGGCGTCTGCGCCGACGTAACGGCGACTTCGTACTGTCCCACCACGGCAGCCACAAACACAGCTCCCAGCGCATCCTCGACGCCGAAACGATGCTGGTATCGGCCACCAGCGAACCCACCGTCTTCACCGCCCGCACCGCCTCAATCCATCAGGTATACGAGCAGATGCGCGCCGAAACCGGGCGCAACCTCAACGCCGGCCAGCGCACCTTGACCGAACACTTCCTGCAATCCGGGGCGCTGCTCGCCGTCGGTGTCGGACCCGCAGGAACCGGAAAAACCACCAGCATGAAGGCCGTCGTGCAGGCATGGCAGAACGAAGGCCACAATGTCATCGCGCTCGCACCGTCCGCAGTTGCCGCCGAAACACTCGGCGAAGAAGTCGGTGTCACCGGCCTGACCCTGGCCTCCCTGACCTACCCCTGGCGTGGTCTCGTCGGCAGTCGCCCCGGCACACTTCCGGCCAGCATCGACATCGCACCGGGCACGATGCTGCTCGTCGACGAAGCCTCCCTTGCCTCCACCCTCGACCTCGCCGCCGTCGTCGAGATCGCCAAGGAACGTGGCGCAGTCGTCCGCCTGCTCGGTGACCCGGCCCAGCTCGACGCTGTGGAGACCGGCGGAATGCTGCGCTATCTGGCGCGCAGCACCGACGCCCCTGAGCTCGACACCGTGGTCCGATTCGGCAACGACACCGCCCAAGCCGAAAACTCGATGCTGTTGCGATCCGGTGATTCCACCGGTCTGGATCTGATCTACGAACGCGATCTCGTGCGCGAAGGAACGCGCGAAGAAATGATCGGCCAGGCCGTCGAGAACTACCTCCACGACCTCGCCGACGGCAAAGAATCCATCGTCATGCTGCCCACCCGCGAGGACGTCACGGCAGCCAACATCCAAGTCCAGGCCGTGCGCCGCCACGACGGAACCAGCGACGAATCCACCACCGTCGCCCTCGCCGACGAACACACCGCCGGCCGCGGAGACATCGTGCTCACCCGCAGCAACCGCCGCGATCTGAACCCCTCCGGCGGAAAGAAGGCCGGAGCGTTCGTGCGAAACGGCGACCTGTGGGAAGTGCTCGACGTCGTGTCCGAACGCGGTGTGATGACCGTCCGGCACTTCGAACACGGCGGCGTCATCACCTTGCCGGCCGACTACATCAGCACCCACGTGCAACTCGGCTACGCCTCCACCGTGCACCGCGCCCAGGGCGTCACCGTCGACACCGCCCACGCCATCATCAACCCCGACATGGACCGCTCCGGGCTGTATGTGGCCGTCACCCGCGCCCGCACCGACAACCGGATCTACGTCCCAGTCGACGTGCCCGTCAACCTCGACACCGAGCGTCCGCACCTCGAAGACAAGAACGTCTCCACCGGCCGGATGATCCTCGAAACCGTCGTCGCCACCGACAACGGCCACCGCACCGCCACCGAAGAACTCGCCGAACAAGCCGCCCACGCCACCGACCCGGAACGGCTGCGCGAGGCATATCTGGCCGCCCAACGCCGCCTCCGCGACGGCGCACTCGAGACCGAGATGCGCCGCACCCTGCCCGAACACATCGCTGCCACCATCGAAGGCACCGAGGGATGGGCACAGCTTCGCCAGGTCCTCGCCGACGCCCACGACCACGGCCACAGCACCCGCACACTCCTCGGACACGCACTCGCCGAAGGCCCCGTCGCCGGAGCGAAAGACATCGGATCGGTCCTCGCCCACCGCACCCGCGCCATCGTCGGCCAGTTCACCGAACACCCGACATTGCCGCCGCTACCGATCCGCGACCC
>NZ_PCZU01000063.1:0-6899 GCF_002887785.1 Rhodococcus sp. ENV425 | reverse complement strand
CCCGCCGCTACACCGAGGTCACCGAACACGCCAAGGCTGCCGACACCGGCATCGGTGAGGTGATCCGCCGTTACCGCGACGCTTCCGCACTGCTCGAGACGCAGCGGGTCCGCACTCTCGCTACCGCCGCATTCGGTGACGAACTCGGCACTCGCATCGCCGAAGAGGCCTCCGCACGCCTGCTCGCCCGCCAGCTCCACCGCGCCGCCCAAGCCGGTGTCGACCCGGTCAACCTCCTGACCTGGCACCACGAGCGCCTGGCTGAGAACGGTGTCGACACCACCGCCGCCGCGTTGCGTTCCGACATGGCCAAGCCGCTGACCGAGCTGATCGCCCGCCGCAACACCGCATGGCTCACCGAGCACCAGGACACCATCGCCGAGCACCTGCCGACCCTCGCGCTGCAAACCGACGACGAACGAGCACAGGCCATCGCCGGACGCATCGAACACATCCACCGCATCACCGGAGCGAGCGTCGAGGAGTTCGTGGCCGACCTCGCGGAGCGGGCCGGAGCCACAGCCCCGGCCACCGTGCTGCTCGCCGAACTCGACCGCATCGCCGCCGACGGCCGCGACCTCACCCACCCCGACGCCCCCGGGTGGATCATCGCGCCCGTGACCGATGCCGACCATCTCGACCCCGATCTCGCCGCACAGATCCGCGAGGACTACCAGACCATCGCCGATCTGCGCCGCGACTACCGCAACCAGCTCACTGACGACACCGCCCCGACCTGGGCACAGTCCACCCTCGGCCGCTGCCCCGACGATCCCGAACACGCTGCCCTGTGGCGGACCACCATCGCGGACGCAGCCGCCTACCGCAGCACCCACCACATCACCGACGAGGACACCCTTACCGGGGGTCGACCGAACGACCGCCGCGCCGCACTCGACTGGATGCACGTCGAGCGCCAACGCGCTCGGCTGCACGAACAGCAGTTGCGTCAGCAGCAGACGCGGGATCAAGAACTTGAGCATCGGGCTCACCAGCCCGGTCTTGGTCATGTTGAGCAGAGAGACCGCCGGGTGTAATCGAGCGCAGGGACAAGCAGCGACGTGCCAGTAAGCGTCGTTAACTCTCTTTGGGCGTAGTTCTCCTGCGCCTCGCCTCGCGCAGAAGTTGTCCCATTTGTGGGTCATGCTCAGCTATTGCGGGTGCCGCAACTCATGTCGGAGACCAAGGTCGACGCAGACTTGGACGTGCCTGCAGCGGGCGTGATGCCCAGTTCACGAGCCACGGTGCGGCCGTAAAAGCAGTCCGTGTGTGGCGATCCTGGATCCCGCTGCCCTTGGCTTTGAACGATGTACGGACCCAGTAGTAGTCGTCTCCAAGATCGACGTCGAGCGACCCGTCGACGACAGAGACTACCAACATGTCCATGTCCTTGAGCAGATAAGCGGATCCGCGGTCGCACCCGTCGCAAGCACAGTCGGGAATCGATGCCAACGCCACCGCGGGGTCGCCCGCAGCGATTGTGATGTTGAAGGGATGGTCAGGGTTCATCGGTGCGTGCGTCCTCAGCACCAGTGGAACCGCACCCTCGGCGGCTGGCTTGAGGACAGTGTCGGCACCGCCGGTCTCCAGGGGCGCAAGCGCCCAGTCGATACGCGATGCTTCTCGCGCCAGGCCGCGGTTGAGGAGTACCTTCGTCCACGCTTGCGCCCTGGCCACCACGATCCGGAACCGCTCTGGATGGGTGGAACGCTCGTACGCCTCTTCGTCCGGTCCGGGACCACCTTCGTACGGGTTCGGCCATCCCGGAGTGTCCGCGCCGGTGACCGCGAACGCCGCGTCGACGTCATCGAGCAGTTCGCACATCTCTCGCGAGAGCAACGGCTCGTTCCCGTCCCAGCCAGCTTCGCGCGCGCGGAGAATATTGGCGTTGTAATCCACCCACCACGACTGCC
This sequence comes from Rhodococcus sp. ENV425, assembly GCF_002887785.1. Lineage (NCBI taxonomy): Bacteria > Bacillati > Actinomycetota > Actinomycetes > Mycobacteriales > Nocardiaceae > Rhodococcus > Rhodococcus sp. ENV425. Next base: position 4,986 of record NZ_PCZU01000063.1, on the reverse strand, counting down.
CCGAATCTGTCATCACATGGACGCTACCGTCGCGCGGTAGCGTCCGCAATCAGAAAATGAACAACGATACCGAAACTCCGGGAAGATTTCATTCCAATATTTGACGTGGCGAGACCGTGCCCGGAAGTTGCCTTTGTCTGAAAACCCCGAAGACCTCCAAGTCGCAATTCATAAACAGGGTTTCGCTGCTTCTTGCGTCGAGGAGGTCTCCGGCTCTTCCCCGCAGAAATGCGCCGGGTTGATCGTTTCGGAGTTCGTCGTCGGGGGCGATCCGGTCTTGCCTGATCACACCTTGCAGTTTAAGCGCTTCTTTGGTGGATAGACGACCGCCCAGTAATTCTTACCCATATAGCTGATCCGGCCGGTAACGACCCCCCAGAACCAGGTTTCTACCTCACCTGTACAGGCGTGGGCCACGTTCTTGGACTCCAGGTAGGACGTGGATGCTCCGGTGGAGCTTTCGACATCGACTATCCCAGATGTCGTGTACCACCAGCCGTAATACTGGTACTTCAGTTCCGTCTCGTGGGTGATGCTCGATACAGGCGTCTCGCATTCGGTTGTCGGCTTGAATCCGACCACACCGTAGCCCTTCCCGGGTCCGCTCTTGGTCCGCCAATGAATCCAGTTTGGCTTAAGTGGCTCTTCGCAGTTGGTAGGGGCGTGATGTCGTCCGACCCCGTGCCGTGTCGGTGATTGAAAAAGGGCCCGCGCCCTTGTGAGCTGGGTGTTCTTCAGGCAACCAGACCAGCAAGGAACGCGGGCATGCTCCACAGTAGTGGCTCACTGCTGCTCGATCTCGACGGCGTCGTCGTCGAATCGGTGCGGCGCGTCGACGACGGCAGCCGGATCGTCCGGCTCGGCACCGACCCCCGGTGGGTCGGGATGTGCCCGCAGTGCGGGCAGACGTCGACACGGTCGAAGGGCTGGGTCACCACCCGTCCCCGCGATGTGCAGGTCGGCCCCGACCGTCCCCGGCTCGAATGGAACAAGCGGAAATGGTTGTGCACCAACATCTCCTGCGGGCGGAAGGTGTTCACCGAGTCGGTGCCGGGCATCCCGCCCCGCAGCAGGGTCACCCCGCGGGCGAAGACGATGATGGCCGCGGCCGTCCTCGACGACGACCGTTCGGTGGCCGCGGTCGCCGCCGAGTACCGGTGCGCCTGGCACACGGTCCACGATCGGGTCGTCGCCGTCGCCGACACCGCACTCGACGACGAACCAGCCCCCGTGACGGTGCTCGGTATCGACGAGACCCGCCGCGGCAAGGCGAAGTGGGAGACCGACCCGGTCACCGGCGCCCGGCGGTGGGTGGACCGGTGGGACACCGGACTGGTCGACGTCACCGGTGACCAGGGCCTGCTTGCCCAGGTCAACGGGCGCAGCTCGGCGACGGTGCTCGACTGGCTGCACGCACGCGACGAGCAGTGGCGACAGCAGATCACCCACGTCACCATCGACCTGTCCTCGGTCTACGCCAAGGCGGTGCGCGAGGCATTGCCGCACGCCGAGCTGGTGGTCGACCGGTTCCACCTGGTCAAGAAGGCCAACGAGGTCGTCGATGCGGTGCGCCGGCGGGTCACCCAGACCCACCGCGGTCGGCGCGGACGCAAGTCCGATGTCGAGTGGATCAACCGCCGCCGGCTGCTGCGCGGCGCCGAGACCCTCACCGATCAGCAGCGCACCGAACTGTTCACCAAGCTGCTCGCCGCCGACCCGAGCGAGGAGATCGCCGCCGCCTGGATCGCCAAGGAACTGCTACGCGACCTGCTCGCGTGCACCGGTCGCGGTGGGCTGCGGCACGAGATCCGAGCCGCCCTGTATCGGTTCTACAAGTTCTGCGCCGCCTGCTCGGTGCCGGAGGTCACCGCGCTGGCCCGCACCGTCGAGACCTGGCAGGACCCCATCGTCCGGGCCATCCAGACGGGTCTGTCGAACGCGCGCAGCGAAGGCTACAACCGGATCGTCAAGCACGTCGGACGGATTGCGTTCGGATTCCGCAATCCCGAGAATCAACGGCGCCGGGTACGGTGGGCCTGCACCCGCCGCTCCCGGCGGAGCACACCCAGCCGGCATCAATGCCACTGCTAACTACGAAGAGCCGCTTAAGTTCGCAGGGCCCGAGGTTCAGTCCCATCGGGCTGAGCCTCTCCGGCTGCGGTAAGTCGGGCGCGGATTGTCCGTTTTGGAGGCTTTCGAAATATGCCAATGCCTCTTCGCGAGTATCGAACTGAATGTAATCCACTGGAGGTGGACTGACGGGCACACTGATCTCGCCGGCGGCTGATCCATTGCTGAATTGTTGTGTGAACCATCCAGTTCCGTCGTCAACTCCCTCGTTCGTAGGATACCCGTAGAGCCTTTTTTCATATCCGGCCAGAGACCATTGTTCGAGTATGTCGCCCCGGACCGAATGCGCGCCGGTTGTGGGCGACCAGTAGATGACGCCGCGTTCGAAGCGGTTCATACGGCCTTCGTTGTTGTGGCCGACCCAGATCTCATCTGAGGTGGGATATCCAAGGGGCCCGCCTTCCCAGCCGGTTTGGGCCCATCGATCACGGATGGCGCCGCCAACAGGGTGGGCCCCCGTAAGCACGGGCCAGTAGATTGTCGCGCCCTGGAAGTCCTGGAGGCGTCCTCCGTTGAGAACGACCTCGTCGGTTTTCGGGTAACCGAGCCAGCCAGCCTCGTAGCCGTACTGGCCCCCAGGGCCCCGGCAAAGTCATGTAATTGCATGTCAGATGGTGTGAAGTAGGTCGATCGGCCGGTGCGGGTTGCGGCTGTGGTGCCGCAGGGCGGTGGCGATGCTGGTGTGACCGGCCAACCGGAGGATGCTGACGGCGGTGTTCCGGATGGTGGCCATCACTCGCGGCGCGGTGCCGGTGCTGATGGTGGAGCGGTCTTCGTCGAACGTGACGTCGCGAACCCAGTGGAGGCGGTTCTCGATGGCCCAGTGCCCGCGAATCCAGGCCGCGACCTGCGACGGAGCCGCAGAGGTCATCGGCATCGAGGTGATCAGGTAGACCACCTCAACGGTTTTCCGGCCGTTCCTGGTCACGGTGCGACGAACCTGCAACACCTGGCAGGCGTGCGGGAACCCGAGCCCGGCATCGACCTCGGTCGCCTTGATCGTGCGCCGCTCGAGTCGACCGTGACCACGGCCGCCGGTCGACGAGCAAACCGGAATATCGTTCCATGGCAACGACTTCAACAAGTTCCGTAGGGATCGTTGATTGTTCTTCACGGTGAACACGTAATGTCCGCCGCGACCGACGATGTAGTCGGCGGTGCCCCGCTGGCAGTGCAACGCATCCGCGGTGACCACCACATCGGTGAGATCGAGCGCATCGAGCAGATCGGTGATCAGCGGGATCTCGTTCGTCTTCGCACCGACCTCAACCTGCCCGAGAACCACCCCACTGCCCTGGTCCAGCGCCGCCAACAGGTGCGTCAGATGCCCAGCGGCATCCTTCGCGCCCCGCAACGTCTTCCCGTCGACCGCGACCACCCGGCGCCCGTCGACCACCCCGGTCCGCAACCACGCCCACACCCCGATGACCTGGTCCAACACCGCGGCGTCGAGGCGGCCGAGGGTGCGTCGGATCGTCGATTCCGACGGTGGCCGACCCTTGATCCCGAGCCGGTCCAGCACATCCGCCGGCACGTCGTGAACCCATTCCGCGACCGCAGTGAACGAGCGGGCGCCGGCACACACCCCGGCCAGCGCGACCGACAGGATCACCGCCAACCGGTGTCGAACCCCACGTCGAGCCCGTGGATCAGGCACAAGGTCGAGCACGTCGAGGATCCCGGTGTCCGATATCGGAGCGGGCATGGGAGAAGATGAGGAAGCGGGCACGACTCGTTCCTGGTTGTGGAGCTTGTGTAGGAACTTGAATCATCACCGAGACGGTCGTGCCCGCCCCAATCCACGCTCCCCGTCGAGTGCCATCTCGCACTGAAACCGCAGCTCAGCGGGCATCACTCACGACTTTGCCGAGGCCCTGTACTGGCCCCACTTCTGGTGAAAGACGTTGACGACCGGGTGTGCCCCCGTGGCGGCGGACCAGTAGATCGGACCGTTCTGAAGTGGCTGCGCTTGCCGTGCCCGTCCGGGTTGGTCAGCTCGTGGGTCGTCGGCAAGAGCAGGAAGCTGAACTGTGCACCGAGGGAGTTGTACTTATCGCGAATAGCGCCGCAGACCTGGAACTCCGACGGCCAGTAGATCTGGCATCCCGGAGCAACGAATGCTGTGATTCCGCTGCTCTCCTCCTGCTGGTTCTTCTGAAGACGGGCCTCGGCGATCTCGGCCCGGTCCGCCTGCTCCTTGGTCCAGCCTGCGGGGAGTTCCTCCCGATCGGAACGCATCTTGCCCGGAACCACCTTGTCGTTGGGATTCTCGGTCGGCTTGCCCGTGTACTGGATCTTCCCGGGCCGACCCTGCTCGGGTTCCAGTGGGGCCAAGGGCGGGGATGCGCTGGTCGTGGACTCGGATGTCGCAGTCGGGGCGGGCGAGCTGGTCTCAAGTTCGGCGGAAATGGCAGGCGCCGGCCCCGTTGCTTGCCGTGTTGTGGTCGCGGCGGAGGCTGTCTCATCGGCAGCCGATACCGGCCCCGTCGCCGTGGGCGGCGGGATCGCTGTCGTGGTCGTTGGCGGTTCTGGGGGCGTCGTCTCGTCTGCCACTTCAGCGGATGTTGGTGTGGGGGTTGGTGTCATGATGGGGCTGCAAGCGCGGTACTCACCCCGGATACCGCGATCGCCGCCACGACTGCGACGGTCCCCAGCGCGCGAGCGGTGCGCCTGGATCGATACCTGGAACGACAATCCGCGCCCCTTCCGCTGGACCAAGACCGCCGACGAGATCCTCAAGTCCCTCGCCGACTACCTCGCCAAAATCAACCCAACGACTACCACAACAAGGCAATAATTAAACGGCTGAATTTCTGACGCAGCACACTAGTAGGACTTTGTTAGGTTCACCACTTC
>NZ_PCZU01000007.1:0-9841 GCF_002887785.1 Rhodococcus sp. ENV425 | reverse complement strand
CTGCCGGTCGCGGCCGCCACGGTGGCCGCGGTCTGGGCGCTACCCGCCGACCCGCGGCTGCTCACCGGTGCGCTGGCGGCGACGGGCGCGGTATGCGCGTGGCGCTGCCGGAGCTGACGTGGCCGGTCTCACTCGGCCCGGACGAGACCGAGGGCGTGCAGGTGCTCGAACACCAGCATCGAACCCGGCGCGACCTCGGGCAGGGCAGCGTACTCGGCGACGGTGAACCAGCCGAGTTCGGCGATCTCCGCCGCCGGGCGCGGTTCCCCGGCCAGCTCGGCCGTGAAGCAGGTCATGTGCAGGCGAGTGCCGACCGGATGGCCGAAGGCCTCGGCCTCGAAGATCCCGACCTCGGCGACGGTGCCGTCGACGAGGCCGACGCCGAGTTCCTCGCGGATCTCCCGGTGCAGGGCCTGCTCGGGGGTCTCGCCGGGATCGATCTTGCCGCCCGCCATGTAGAAGGCGGTCTTGCCGGCGGAACGGGTCTGCAACAGGCGTCCGTCGCGGACGTACGCGAGCGCGGCGGTACGGATCGGTCCGGTCTCGGGCATGGGGGCACTCTACGATGGGAATCGGACATCGGAGCGTCGGCGGCCGATTCGCAACCGTGCGAATGCTGCCGGTAAGCTGACACCGAATCCGATTTGTCCATTTGCAGAGCAGCACGTGCATCGGGATTTCCCGGGTCCGCGCGGCTCGGGCATCGCCCCCTGTGGGTGCTGCACAACACTTGCAAGCCTGTTACACCCCGCCGCCAGGCCCGACCCCGACGGAGTGCCTTTGCTCGCCATACTCATCGCCCACGCGGTCGCCGCTCTCGTTGCGCCGCCTCTGGTCAGAGTCATGGGGAGAAATGCGTTCCTACCGCTGGCGTTCGTGCCACTGGCGAGCCTCGGCTGGGTGATCGGCAACTGGGGCACGGAACGCACGCTGCACATCGCGTGGGCGCCGGGCCTGTCGATGAACATCGACATGCGCTTCGACTCCCTCGCGGCGATCATGTCGGCGCTGGTGCTGGGCATCGGCGCGCTCATCCTGCTCTACTGCGCCCGGTACTTCACCGACGACGAGCCCCGCCTGGGGATCTTCGCCGCCGAGACGGTCGCCTTCGCCGGCGCCATGTTCGGCCTGGTGACCAGCGACAACATGCTGGTCCTCTACACGTTCTGGGAACTGACCACCGTGCTGTCGTTCCTGCTGGTCGGCCACTACGCGGAGCGGGCGTCGAGCCGCCGCGCCGCCACCCAGGCCCTGCTCGTCACCACCGCGGGTGGCCTCGCGATGCTCGTCGGCATCATCGTGCTCGGGCAGCTGGTGGGCAGCTACAACCTCTCCGACGTGATCGCGGCCGCCCCGAGCGGCTGGCTGGCCGGGGTGGGCGTCGCCCTGGTGCTGGTCGGCGCCCTGTCGAAGTCCGCGGTGGTGCCGCTGCACTTCTGGCTGCCCGGCGCGATGGCAGCCCCGACCCCCGTCTCCGCGTACCTGCACGCCGCCGCGATGGTGAAGGCGGGCATCTATCTGGTGGCGCGGCTGGCTCCGGCATTCGCCGATGCGGCGCCGTGGCGGCCCATCGTCGTCACCCTCGGCCTGGCGTCGATGCTGCTCGCCGGCTGGCGCGCGTTCCGGGCCTTCGACCTGAAGCTGATCCTGGCGTTCGGCACCGTCAGCCAGCTCGGTTTCCTCATCGCCCTGGTGGGGATCGGCAGCCGGGAGGCGGCGCTGGCCGGCATGGCCATGGTCGTGGCCCATGCGATGTTCAAGGCCTGCCTGTTCATGGTGGTCGGCATCGTCGACCACGGCGCCGGCACCCGCGACATCCGCAAGCTCGCGCACCTCGGGAAGCGGGCGCCGTTCCTCGCGGCCGTCGCGGCCGTCGCCGCGATGAGCATGGGCGGCCTGCCCGTGTTCATCGGGTTCGTCGGCAAGGAGGCCGCCCTCGAGGCCGTGCAGGTGACGACCCTGCTGAGCCCGTGGGCCCGGATCGCGGTACTCACCGCGATCGTCGCCGGGTCGATCCTCACCCTGGCGTACAGCATCCGGTTCGTGTGGGGCGCCTTCGGACGCAAACAGCTCAAGCGCCCGAGTCCGGCCGTGCAGAACTTCCACGCCGCCGGCCCGCTGCTGCTGTTCTCCCCGACCGTCCTGGCCTTCGGCGGGTTGGCCGCCGGACTCGCGGCGCCGTGGCTCGACACGCTGCTGTCCCCCTACGCGGACACGCTGCCCAGCACCCTGGACAAGCCCTACCACCTCGCGCTGTGGCACGGCGTCGGCCTCCCCCTCGTGCTGACCGCCGTCGTCGTGGCCGGTGGCACCGCGCTGTACTTCGCCCACCGCGCGATCTCCCGCGTGAAGTTCGAGCGTCAGCTGTTCGGCAACGCCGACCGCATGTACGACGCGACGCTGCGCTTCATGGACACCGTGTCGATACGGCTGACCGGTTCCACCCAGCGGGGCTCGCTGCCGCTGACCCAGGGCATCATCCTGGTCACCCTGGTGGTGCTGCCCACCACGCTGCTGCTGGTGTTCGGCCCCGAGCGGGACATGGCGGTGCGGTGGTGGGACTCGTCCGTCCAGTTCGCGGCGGCGGCCATCATCATGTGCGGCGCCCTGGCCGCGACGGTGATGCGCAACCGCCTCGCCGGCGTGCTGCTCGTGGGCCTGACCGGCTACGGGTGCGGATTCCTGTTCGCCCTGCAGGGCGCCCCGGACCTCGCGCTCACGCAGTTCCTCGTCGAAACGCTGACCCTCGTCATCTTCGTGCTGGTGCTGCGCAAGCTCCCCGCCGAGTCCCGTCCCGAACACGTGGTGGGCCGGAAGCTGCCGCGTGCCCTGCTCGGCATCGCCGTCGGCGTCGCGGTCACGACGATCGGGGTGTTCGCCACGAACGCCCGCACCGCCGACCCGATCGCGCTGCTGCTGCCGGAGGCGGCCTACGAACTCGGCAACGGCAAGAACGTGGTCAACGTGCTGCTCGTCGACATCCGGGCGTGGGACACCCTCGGGGAGATCTCCGTGCTGCTCGTCGCGGCGACGGGTGTGGCGAGCCTGGTGTTCCGCACCCGCCGCTTCGGTTCGGCGCCGCGCGTCTCGGACGCCCCCGCGGCGCAGCTCGACGCGATGTCGTCGAGCACCGAGACGACGTGGCTGCGCGGCGGGGACCTCATCGACCCGCGACACCGCTCGCTGGTCCTCGAGGTCACGACCCGCCTGGTGTTCCCGACGATGATGGTGCTGTCGGTCTACTTCTTCTTCGCCGGGCACAACGCGCCCGGCGGCGGCTTCGCCGGCGGCCTGATCGCGGGGCTTGCGCTGGTGCTGAGATATCTGGCCGGTGGCCGTTACGAGCTCGGCGAGGCGGTGCCCATCGACGCGGGCAAGATCCTCGGCCTGGGTCTGACGTTCTCGGCGGGCACCGCCCTGGTCTCCCTGTTCCTCGGTGCGCCGCCGCTGTCGTCGGCGACCGTCGAGATGACTCTGCCGCTGCTCGGCGACATCAAGCTCGTCACCGCACTGTTCTTCGACCTGGGGGTGTATCTGATCGTCGTCGGCCTGGTACTCGACGTGCTCCGCAGTCTCGGCGCGCGTCTCGATGCGGAGATCGTGGGTGAGAAGCGATGAGCGCGAATCTGACCATGCTCGCTCTGGTCGGGGTGCTGGTCGCCTCCGGGGTGTACCTGCTGCTCGAGCGCAGCATCATCAAGATGCTGCTGGGGTTGCTGCTGATCGGCAACGGCATCAACCTGCTGATCCTCACCCTCGCCGGGCCGGCCGGCGGCCCGCCCGTGGTCGGTGCCCGCAACGACCTGCACGAGAACATGGCCGACCCGCTGGCACAGGCGATGATCCTCACGGCGATCGTCATCACCATGGGCGTGGCCGGCTTCGTGCTGGCGCTCACGTACCGGTCGTTCACGCTCAGTGCCCGCGACGAGGTCGAGAACGACCCCGAGGACACCAAGGTGTCGCAGCGGCGCTCGCCCGCCGAGGCCCCCGACCGCGACCGTTCGGACGATCCGCTCACCGGCCTGCCGAGCCGCAGCGGCGACGCGTTCGACGCGGCCGGCAACCCGATCCCCCTGGAGGAACTCGTCAACCTGGAGGACCTCGAATCCTACGAGGACCTGCACGACGGCGACTTCGACGACGAGACGGATTCGGCCTACAGCGACGGTGAGACGGCCCGCGGGGACGACGCACCGTCCCGGGGAGGAAGGACCCGATGATCCTGTCCGCGACGGCGCTGACCCCGCTGCCCGTCCTCATCCCGATGCTGGCGGCGGCCGCGACGCTGATCCTCGGGCGCCGGCCCCGCGCTCAGCGGGCCGTGACCCTCGTTGCGCTCGTCGCCGTGCTGGTGGTCTCGGGCCTGCTGCTGTACCTCGCCGACCGGGACGGCATCGCGGTCGTGCAGGTCGGCGGATGGGACTCCCCCATCGGGATCTCCCTGGTGGTCGACCGGCTCGCGGCGCTGATGCTGGTGGTGTCGGCGATCGTGCTGCTCGCCGTCATGCTGTACGCGGTCGGACAGGGCATCCACGACGGCAACGACCAGCAGCCCGTGTCGATCTTCCTGCCGACGTACCTGGCACTGACCGCGGGCGTGTGCAACGCATTCCTCGCCGGCGACCTGTTCAACCTCTTCGTCGGGTTCGAGGTGCTGCTCGCGGCGTCGTTCGTGCTGCTCACCCTGGGGGCGAGCGCGGACCGGGTCCGCGCCGGCGTCTCCTACGTGATGGTCTCGATGGTCTCGTCGCTGATCTTCCTGGCCGGCATGGGATTCGCGTACGCCGCCACCGGCACCCTGAACCTGGCGCAGATGGCGGTGCGGATGGACGACGTGCCGGAGGGCACCCGCGCCGCGATCTTCGGCGTGCTCCTCGTCGCGTTCGGCATCAAGGCGGCGGTGTTCCCGCTGTCGACGTGGCTGCCGGACTCGTACCCCACCGCCCCGGCGCCGGTCACCGCCGTGTTCGCCGGCCTGCTCACGAAGGTCGGCGTCTATGCCATCATCCGGGCGCACACGCTGCTGTTCCCGGGCGGCGAGCTCGACAACGTGCTCCTGGTGGCCGGCCTGCTGACGATGGTGATCGGCATCCTCGGCGCCATCGCCCAGAACGACATCAAGCGCCTGCTGTCGTTCACCCTCGTCAGCCACATCGGCTACATGGTGTTCGGGATCGCCCTCTCGACGCAGGCGGGGTTGTCCGGCGCCGTGTACTACGTCGCCCATCACATCCTGGTCCAGACGACGCTGTTCCTCGTGGTCGGCCTGATCGAGCGGCAGGCCGGCTCGGCGTCGCTGCGGCGGCTCGGCGGACTCGCCCTCGCCAGCCCGGTCCTCGCGATCGCGTTCCTCGTCCCGGCGCTGAACCTCGGGGGCATCCCCCCGTTCTCCGGGTTCATCGGGAAGGTGGCCCTGCTGCAGGCCGGCGCCGCCGACGGATCCGTCCTGGCGTGGGTGCTGGTTGCGGGCGGCACCGTCACGAGCCTCCTCACCCTGTACGTCGTCGCCCGGGTGTGGACCAAGGCCTTCTGGCGCGCCCGCGCCGACGCCCCCGAGGGCGGCCTCGCCGACGCCGCCCCGTCCGCGCTGATCGACGAATCCGGGATGGAGGTCGCCTTCTCGGACCGGGCCGACGTCGGGCGCATGCCCCCGGCAATGCTGGTTCCGACGATCGGTCTCGTCGTCGTCGGCCTGGCCCTGACCGTGTTCGCCGGCCCGCTCGTCGACATCAGCGACCGTGCCGCCGAGAACCTGCGGGATCGGTCCGTCTACATCGAAGCCGTGCTGGGAGGTCAGCCGTGACGAGCCGGTCGAATCTGCTCCGCCTGTTCGTCCTGGGCTGGATGACGCTGGTGTGGGTGCTGTTGTGGGGCACCTTCAGCGCCGCGAACCTGCTCGGCGGGATCGCCGTCGCGGTGATCGTCACAGTGATGCTGCCGCTGCCGCGGGTGCCCGTCGAGGGCCGCCTGCACGTGCTGTCCGCCGTGCGCCTGGCCGCCGTGATCTTCGTGGATACGATGAAGTCCACGGTCTCGGTCGGGTGGCTCGCGATCCGGCCGGCGCCGCCGCCGGTGACCGGTGTGCTGCGGTGCCGGCTCACCATCAAGTCCGACCTGGTGCTCACCCTGTGGGCGGACATCATGAACAACATCCCCGGCACGATGGTCCTCGAGATCGACCAGGCCCGCCGGATCGTCCACGTCCACGTCCTGGACGTGGGCACCGACCGGAAGGTCGCGGACTTCTACCGCTCCGCGCGGCGCATCGAACGCCTGCTGATCTCGACGTTCGAACGCAACAACGAATGGCAGCCCAGCCCCTGGGTCGTCCGGGAGGAGGCGTGATGACGGTGATACTGGCGCTCTCGGGCGCTCTGCTGGTGGTCGCGGCCGCGCTCATCACCTACCGGGTGCTGGCCGGCCCCACCTCGCTGGACCGGCTGATCGCCCTCGACGCACTGCTGGCCATCGCGATGTGCGGGCTCGCCGCGTGGGCGGTGCACAGCCGGGATACGACGATCGTGCCGGCCGTCGTCGCTCTGGCCCTCGTCGGATTCATCGGCTCGGTGTCGGTGGCACGATTCCGGGTGCGTGACGACCAGTGACCACCGTGCTGGAACTCGTCGGCCACGTCCTCATCCTGATCGGCTCGGTCATCTCCCTCACCGCAGCGGTCGGCATCGTGCGCTTCCGCGACACCCTCTCGCGCATGCATCCGGCAACGAAACCGCAGGTGGTCGGCCTGCTGTTCGTGCTCGGCGGCGCGATGCTCATCCTGCGGGGCAACGTCGACATCTGGATGCTGGCGCTGGCGGGCATGTTCATGGTGCTGACCGCTCCCGTCATCGCCCACCGGGTGGGCCGGCTCGCCTACCGGGAGCAGCTCGGCCGCGACGGTCTGCTCAGCGGCGACGAGCAGTCGCCGGACGGGAGCTGACCGCATCCGGCCGGCGATCGCCGTCGGCCGCATGGAACGTGACGTGGAAGGCCACCGCCACCACCACCAGCGAACCGAGCAGGAGGGGCCCGGCGAGCGGGGCGTGCTCCGCCATGAGACCCGGCACGTACCGGTAGGCCGCCAGCTGCGCGGCCAGCACCGCCGTGCCGCCCGCGACGAGGCGGATGCGGAACCAGCCCCAGCCGCGGTCCGGGTCGCGCAGCGCGGCCTCGAGCGTCAGGCACAGCACCGCGCCGGAGACGAGGTCCACGCCGTAGTGGTAACCGAAGCCCAGCGTGGCGGCGAGGGTGCAGCCGAGCCACCCGGTGCCGAGCAGCCGCAGCCAACCGGGGCCGCCCCGGGTGTGCAGGAACAGCGCCAGCGCCCACGCGGTGTGCAGGCTCGGCATGCAGTTGCGCGGGGTGACCGCGTCGAACGGGATCGGCTGCGGGTCGGGATTCCACGGCACCGCAGCCGGCCAGAAGGTCCCCACCTGCCAGCCCGCGCCGTGGTCGCCGAACGCGAAGATCGGGCCCACCACCGGGAACAGCATGTAGACCAGCGGCCCCACCAGGCCGATGAGCAGGAAGGTGCGCACCAGGTGGTGTGCGGGCCAGGGGCGGCCGCCGCCGACGTTGCGGAGCTGGTACACGGCGACGACGATCGCCGCGACGGGCAGCTCGATGTACACCCAGTGCAGCACCGCGTACACGCCGGGCCCGAGCCATTCGAGAGCCCGGCCCGCCAGCCACGACGGATTGCCCAGGGCGTGGTCGGCGAGCTGGACGTACTCGTCGAGCACGTCCGGCCGGGTCCGTGCGGTCAGTTCGAGCCACGTGTCGCCGATCTTGACCGAGAGCACCAGCAGCACTCCGAGCGCGATGCCGCGCAGCGCACCGCGGCGCGGGCCGCCCTGCAACGCGACCGCGGCGTATCCGGCCAGCAGCACGAGCACGATCGTCGGCCCGTTCCCCACCGTCAGGGGCCCGCCGGTGAGGTACCGCTCGGCCGCGAACGCCCCGTCGAGCAGCACCGCGGCACCGACGGCCACGTACCGCAGGCGCGCGGTCAGGCCCACCATCGCCAGCGCGAGACCGGCCCACGGCACGGACGCCGACTTCGGGATCGCGACGACGTCGCCGACGAGTCCGGGGAGCGGCCCGGGGAACCCGCTGTACCGCGCGACCGCCTCGGCCACGAGGACACCGAGGATCGCGCCGGTCAGAGCGAGGGGAACGAACAGTTGCGGCACATGCGCCGGCTGCGCCTTCGGGCGCTCCACCCCTCGGATCGACACCGGTACATGGTAAACAGCGTGTGAACTGTGCGGGAACGGGGCCGATCGTTCAGGCGCGCAGTTCCTCCACCAGCGAGTCCACCACCGCGACGAGGTCGCCGCCGGTCTGCTCCGCGATCCGGCGCTGCCGCTGGTAGGAGGCTCCCCGCACGGGGATCTGCGCCACCTGGGCGAGTTCGTCCGCACAGCCGAGCCGCGCCGCCGTGGGAGTGAGCTGCTCGAGCAGGTCGTTCAGGTCGTCGGTGACGAGGCGCTCGTGGCACACCGGGTCGAGGATCACCTCGGCCTCGAGGCCGTAGCGGGCGGCGCGCCACTTGTTCTCCTTGACGTGCCACGGCTGCAGGGTGGGCAGCTGCTCGCCCCGCTCGAGCCGCTCGTCGTAGTACACGACGAGCGAGTGCACGAGGGCGACGAGGGCGGCCAGCTCGGCCTTGTTGGTGATGCCGTCGAAGACCCGGACCTCGATGGTGCCCCACCGCGGCGACGGGCGGATGTCCCAGTGCATGCCGCCCGGCTTCGTGATGACCCCGGACTTGAGCTGGTCCTCGATGAAGCTCTCGTACTGGGCCCAGCTCTCGAAGTGGTACGGCAGTCCGGCCGTCGGCAGCTGCTGGAACATCAGGGCACGGTTGCTCGCGTAGCCGGTGTCCACGCCCGCCCAGATCGGTGAGGAGGCCGACAGCGCCAGCATGTGCGGGTACTTCACCAGCAACGCGTTGAGGATCGGGATGACCTTCTCCGCGGACGAGACACCGACGTGGACGTGCACGCCCCAGATGAGCATCTGCCGGCCCCACCAGCGGGTGCGCTCGATCATCTCGTCGTAGTCCGGGGACCGGGTGACGACCTGGTCGGTCCACTGCCCGAACGGATGGGTGCCGGCGCAGATCAGATCCACCCCCGCGGGATCGGCGGCGGTGCGCAGCAGGTCGAGGGATTCGGCCAGGTCGCCGACGGCCTCGGCGACGGTGTCGTGCACGTCGGTGACGAGTTCGACGGTGTTGCGGAGGAACTCCTTGGTGAGCCGCGGGGTCTGCCCGGCGCGCTGCTCGACCGCGTCGAAGACGACTGCGGCGGTGTTCGACAGGTCGCGCGTCTTCTTGTCCACCAGCGCGATCTCCCACTCGACGCCGAGAGTCGGGCGGGGTGAACCGGGAAACGGTACAGGCACGAATCGATCCAACCACAGGGCCCCGGCGACCGTCGCCGGTCGCCGGGGCCCTGCAAGTAGAGTTTCGGGAGGTGGCCGTCAGGAGACGACGCCGCAGGCGAGACGCTCGCCGCCGGCGGTTTCCTGGTGGACGACGACGGACGTGCCGTCCCCGCCCTGCAGGTCGTCGAGGGTGAACGCCTCGGTGGTGACGGTCAGCGATCCGGAGCCGCCCTCGCGCACCACGACCGCACCGAGGTCACCGCTCTCGGGGATGCTGGTGTTGCCGCCGGCCTGCAGGTGCCCGCCCGCGGACAGGAAGTTGCCGGGCTCGCCGCCGGTCGGGGCGGTGGAGTTGGTCTCGCACTTGCCGACCTCGTGGACATGGACGCCGCGGTAGCCGACCGGCATGCCCTCGAGCTCGACGGTCGCCTCGACGCCTCCGTCGACCTCG
>NZ_PCZU01000062.1:0-1088 GCF_002887785.1 Rhodococcus sp. ENV425 | reverse complement strand
CGGCGCGCCTCCTGCCGGCGTCGTGGGCGAACCCGCGCTGGATGAGCCGGTCCAGCGCACCGACGACGACCTCGGGGAACTCGAGCTGGACCAGGTGCCCGGCCCCGCGGACCCGCTTGAGCTCGACGTCCGGCAACGCCGCCGCGAGCTCCTCGGAGCCGGAGAACGGGATGATCATGTCGGCGTCCCCGCACAGCACCAGCACGGGCACCTGTCCGAGCACCGGCAACGCCGCCGACTCGTCGTGCAGTTCGAGGGTGCGCAGGAAGTTCACGATGGTCAGCACCGAGGTTTCCGCCAGCATCCGGTCGGAGAACTCCACCAGCTTCGGGCTGACCACCGTCCCGTAGGACGCGGCGCGCAGGATCGGCGCGATGATCGCCTTGGCGGCCCCACGGGCGTACTGCACGAACCCCGGCGCGGTGCGGGCCAGATGCCGGAACGCGTCGATCACCGGGTTCTCGAGGTTACGGCCGATGCCGGTCTTGGTCAGCCCGGCGGCGGTGGTGGCGAGCAGGCCCACCCCGACGATGCGTTCGTCGAACAACTCCGGGCGCTGGGCGGCCAGGGCGATGGTCGTCATCCCGCCCATCGAGTGCCCGACCACGACCACCGGGCCGGTGGGGACGACGGTGTCGATGACGGTGCCCAGATCGCGGCCGAGCTGGGCGATGGTGCAGGACTTCGACGTCGACACGGCGGATTCCCCGTGGCCGCGCTGGTCGTAGAAGACCATCCGCACGTCCTTGCCCCACCGCTCCTGCAGGTGGCGCATCTGCAGATGCCAGGACTGCATGCGCAGGCAGTACCCGTGCACGAACACGATCGTCAGCGGCGCCAGGGCCGAACCCACCTCCCGGACGGCGAGGTCGACGCCGTCCTCGGTACGCACGGTGCGCTTGGGCAGCGCGAGCATCGCGTCGAAATCTTCCTCGCCGTAGATCTCGTGCGCGGGCAGGCCCGCGGTGCGCACCGCGTACAGCCCCGCGTTCGAGCCGAGCGTGGCCAGGCTCGCACCCAACAGCCCCAAACTGCCCAACAGCGTCATCGCTGCTCGCCTCCTCCGCCACCGACGTAGGTGCGGACTG
>NZ_PCZU01000313.1:400-2191 GCF_002887785.1 Rhodococcus sp. ENV425 | reverse complement strand
GGCTGGGCCGCGCGGGCCGGGGCCGGTCGGTGGGCAGCGGCAGCGGTGTGTCGGGCAGGCCCGCGAGAGTCGTTGCCCAGTGGTCGAGTTGGCGGGCGGCGAGGCTGTCCGGGTCGGCGGGGTCGCCGAGCAGGTCGCGTTGCCAGCGGGCGTAGTCGCGGTAGCGCACGGGCAGCGGCCACCAGATCGGTTCCGCCCCGGCGAGGCGGGCGGTGTAGGCGTGCTGCAGGTCGGTCAGCAGCGGCGCGACGGAGCCGCCGTCGAACGCGATGTGGTGGACCGCGGCGGCGAGCACCCATTCGTGGGCGCCGAGTTCGATCAGCCGGATCCGCAGCGGCGCGTCGGCGGTGAGGTCGAACGGCGCGGTGATCACCTCGGCGACGGCGGCGGCCGGGTCGGTGCCCGGAACCGCTTCGAGCACAGGCGGATCGACTTCGGCCGCGACGCCGTCGAGGTAGGCGGTGCGCAGGATCTCGTGCCGGGCGGCGACGTCGGCGACGGCCGCGGCCAGCGCGGCGGTGTCGAGGTCACCGGTCAGGTGCAGCGCGACGGGCACGGTGTAGGCGGCGCTGCCGGGCTCGGCGCGGCCGAGCAGCCACAGCCGCTGCTGCGCGGGCGCGAGCGGGGTGGAGGCGTCGTCGTCGTAGCGGCGCAACGGGATCCGAGTGCGGTCGCCGTCGCGGATGTGGGCGGCGAGTGCCGCGAGGGTCGGTGCCTGCAGCACGGCGCGGGCGGGCACGTCGGTGCCGAAGGCGTCGGCGAGGCGGGCGGCGAGGACGACGGCGGACAGCGAGTCACCGCCGGCGGCGAAGAACCCGGCGTGGATGTCGGGCCGGGTGCCGAGCACGCTCTCGGCGACGGTGACGACGAGGTCCTCGACGTCGGTGAGCGGCCGGTCGTCGGCGGGCGCGTCCCCGGCGGTGTCGAGGTCGCGCAGGGCTGCGGTGTCGAGTTTGCCGTTGACGGTGGTGGGCAGTTCCGGCATCAGCCGCAGCCGCGTCGGCATGCGGTGCGGCGGCACCACGTCGGTGAGCCCGGCGAGCACGCGGCTCGGCTCGACACCCGGATCGGCGGCGGCGAAGGCGACGAGCGCACCGCCCGCGGCCAGCGCGACGGCGTGCCGGATGCCGGGCTGCGCGAGCAGGGCGGCCTCGAGTTCCCCGGGTTCGATGCGCACGCCGCGGACCTTGAGCTGCCGGTCGGTGCGGCCCCGGAAGGCGAGGGTGCCGTCGGGACGGCGGTGCACCAGGTCGCCGGTGCGGTAGCGGCGGGTGCCGCCGGGGGCGGCGACGAACCGCTGCGCGGTGAGCGCGGGGGCTCCGAGGTAGCCGAGCGCGACGGATTCCCCGGCCAGGTACAGCTCGCCGACGGCGTCGTCGGGCACCGGGCGCAGGCGGGCGTCGAGCACGTGCGCGACGGTGCCGGGGACGGGCCGGCCGATGCCGCCGCGGCCGTCGACGTCGGTGAGGGTCGCGACGATGGTGGCCTCGGTGGGTCCGTACGCGTCGAGCATGTGCCGGCCGTCGGTCCAGCGGGCGGCGAGCGCCGGCGGCAGGGTTTCGCCGCCGGACGCGACGACCCGCAGGTCGGGCAGCTCGTGCGGGTCGAGGGTGCCGAGCACCGCCGGGGTGGACAGGTAGTGGGTGATGCGCTGCGCGCGCAGCAGCCGCTGCAGGTCCTCCCCCGCGTACACCTCCGGCGGGGCGACGACGAGGGTCGCGCCGGTGGTGTGGGCGAGCAGGATCTCGAGCAGGGCCGCGTCGAACGCCGGATGGTAGCCCTGCAGCACGC
>NZ_PCZU01000313.1:0-361 GCF_002887785.1 Rhodococcus sp. ENV425 | reverse complement strand
GCCTCGGCGGCGAGCGGGGCGAGGCCGGCGTGGGTGACGGCGACGCGCTTGGGCGCCCCGGTCGAGCCCGAGGTCGACACGACGTACGCGACATTCGCCGGCGCCGGGCCGGCCGCGTCGGGGGCGCCGATGAACGCGGCGCCGGTCTTGGTGATCGCCCACAGCCGCAGCACGTACTCGAGGCCGCGGGGCCGGTCGATGGGCACGACGGTGCCGGGGCCGGCGCCGGCGGCGCGCAGTTCGTCGGCGAGCGCGTCGGAGCGGGCGTCGAGTTCGCGGTAGGTCAGCGCGGTGTCGCCCTCGCGCAGGGCTTCCCGGTCGGGGTGCGCGGCGGCGGTGGCGCGCAGCAGGTCCGGCAGGG
>NZ_PCZU01000312.1:7567-17310 GCF_002887785.1 Rhodococcus sp. ENV425 | reverse complement strand
GCAGCGCGCTGGGCCTGCCCATCCGCCGCACACCGCCGCCGGACGAGCAGACCCGACCCGGGTCTCCCTAGTCGCGCCGGACCACGAGCAGCGGACACGGCGTCGTGTGCAGCAGCGCCCGGCTCGTCGAGCCGAGCAGCATGCCCTCGAAGCCGCCGCGGCCGCGGCTGCCGACGACGAGCAGCCGGGCGTTCTCCGCCCGCTCGAGCAGGTGGCGCACCGGGCGGTCCCGCACGACGACCCGTTCCACGTCGACGTTCGGATAGTCCTGCGTGCGGCCGGCGAGGGACTCGGCGAGCACGACGCTCTCCTGCTGGTCGACGTCCTCCCAGGTGGCTCCGGGCGTGCCGGCGACGACGTCGACGAGGTCTCGGTCGGACCATGCGTGCACCGCCACCAGCGGCGCCTTGTAGCGGTCTGCGGCCTCGAACGCGACGTCGAGGGCGTGCAGGCTCGCCGGCGAGCCGTCGACACCGACCACGACGGGGCCGTCCGCGCCCCGTCCGCTCTCGTCGGGCCCGGGGATCACCGCGACGGGACAGTGCGCGTGCGCGACCACCGCGGAGGTCACCGATCCGACCAGTCCGCCGGTGAACTCGCCGAGACCGCGCCGGCCGAGGACGAGCATCCGTGCCCGACCGGAATACCCGAGCAGCGCCTGTGCGGCCACCAGGCTCGACTGTTCGGTGCGTACGGACAGCTCGGGGTGCTCGCGTTCCACGGTCTCCGCGGCGGACGCCAGGTTCCGTCGCGCGGTGAATCGCAGTTCGTCGACGAACGGCGACGAGGCGCCGATCCCGCCGGCGTTCGCGCTGGAGACGAGCAGCAGCGGCGCCCCCGTGGAGACGGCCTCGCCGGCCGCCCACCGCAGCGCGGCGCGCGCCGGCGCCGATCCGTCGACCCCGACCACGATCGGCGCATCATTCATCGCCCGCTCCTTGTCCCGTTCCGTCCGGTTCTTCCGCCACCAGTGTCGCCATCCTGCGGTCGCCGCGCGGTCGGTTGGCGGAAACAGTTACCGTGCGGGTGTGCGCCGTGCCCCGCTGCCCGTCCGCGACGGCCTGAATCCGACCCGCCTGCGCCTGCCCGACGGCGGCTCCTGGGCGACGGTGGCGGAGTTTCTGCTGGCGCGCTTCCCCGCCGACGCGGCGCGCGTGCAGGAGAAGGTCGCGGCCGGTGAGGTCGTCGACGGTGCCGGCGCGGCGATCACCGGGAACACCCCGTACGCGGCAGGCCGATTCGTGTACTTGTACCGCGATCCGCCGGTCGAGGAGCGGGTGCCGTTCGAGATCGCTGTCCTGCATCGCGACGAGCATCTGCTGGTGGTGGACAAGCCGCACTTCCTGGCGACGACACCGCGTGGGTCGTGGGTGGCCGAGACGGCGCTGGTGCGGCTGCGCCGGGAACTCGACCTGCCGGAGCTGAGCCCGGCCCATCGGCTCGATCGACTCACGGCGGGCGTGCTGGTCTTCACCGTCCACGCCGGTGCGCGCCGGGCCTACCAGTCGCTCTTCGATGCCCGCCGGGTCGACAAGGAGTACGAGGCCGTGGCCCGGCACGTGCCCGGGATGCGGTTTCCGCGCGAGGTGCGCAGCCGCATCGTCAAGGAGCGCGGCGTGTTGCAGGCGCGGGAGGTGCGGGGTGAGATCAACGCCCTCAGCCGCGTCGAACTGCTCGAAACGGACGCCGGGCTGGGCCGTTACCGGTTGCTGCCCCGCACCGGCAAGACGCACCAGTTGCGCGTGCACATGAATTCGCTCGGCCTGCCGATCCTCGGGGACAACCTGTATCCCGATGTATATGACGTTGCGCCCCAAGACTATTCACGACCACTGCAGTTGCTGGCCCGCGCGGTGGAGTTCGACGATCCGTATACAGGTCGACGGACCCGCTTCGCCAGCGCCCGAAACCTGGCAGCATGGAGGCACAGCACACCAGGACCCCGTTGATCACACGGGCTCACGTCTTGGAGGACCCCATGGATAACGGCACCGTCTCGCGCACCTACGACGGCCGCGTCGCCCTGCGCTTCCAGCACGCCTTCGCCCATCCCCCGGACCGCGTATGGCGGGTCATCACCGACCCCGAGTACCTACGCGCCTGGTTCCCGGCCCGCGTAGAACTGGATCTCACCCCCGGTGCCCAGCTCGTCTTCCATGCCACCGAGCAGCAGGCCGAGCGCCTCGGGCTGCCCGCCGACCACACCGCCACGGGGACCGTCATCTCCGTGCATCCCGGGCGCATCCTCGAGTACATGTGGGACGCCGAGGTCCTGCACTGGGAACTGGTGCCGGACGGGTCCGGGGGCTGCTGGCTGACGCTCACGCACACCGTCGAGGACGAGGACTCGGCCTACGCGCACGGCGCCGACTGGCACGCCGGGTTCGAGGTGCTCGAGGCCCAGCTGGAGGGCCGGGACGTGAACTGGTCACCGTGGGAACGCGCCCGGGAACTCGCCGACAAGTACCGCAACCCGTCCGACTGATCCCACTCGTCCGGTTGCCGGCGGCTATCCGTCCCGTCCGCTCCGGTCGACGAAGACCTCGTCGACCGGACGTCGCGACGTGGTGGGCAGTCCCCGCGCGCTGCGGGCCCCCAACCGGATCACCACCTGGGGAAATCCCGCGACCTCCCCGGTCCGCGCCGTCGCCGTGCGCACGATGCCGCGGCTGGCCTCGATCTCCGTCACGTGGGTGAGCGGGCACGTCGCCAGATGCGCCGCGGTGGCCTCGAGCAGTACCGCGGACATCGCCTCCCCCGCCCGCAGCCAGTCGATCCGCTCGTCGGCCCGGGTGCTGAGCACCGCCAGCGCCGACGCGTCCGCCTTCGGCTGCGCAGTGTCCAGAGTTCCTGCGCCCGTGGGGAACCGCCGTCCCACATCGATGTCCCCGGCGGCCTCGTCGTCGAGCAGCGCGGACGCCGGCACGCCCGTGTCGCCGGGCTCCGCGCGACCGGTCCACCAGGCCAGCTCCTGCCGGTATGCCTCGTCGCCCTCGCGGATCGCCGCGCTCAGTTCCGACGCCCGCGCGAGGTCCGAGCGGGCCTCGGCGTCGAGGATCGACAGCGACGCCCCCTCCCGGCGGGCGGCGTTCTCCAGATCCACCAGGCTCTCGCGCAGGGTCGTGGGCGCCGCGAACGGCCGCCGGTCGGTGTGCCGGGCGCCGATCGCGAGGGCGAGGGCGGCGTCACGGGCGTCGACCGTGTGGGGCCGGTCGAAGTCGAGAACGGCCAGCAGGTCCGGTCGCGACGGATCCGGAAGCCGGGTCACGGTGGGGATCCACGACGCGGCGGACAGCGCGACGCGGGCGTGGTGCAGCGCCGCCCCGCAGCCGAGAACCAGCTGCCGGCCGCTCGGATCGGTGTGGCCGAGCATGCGCTCGGCGACGGCATACAGTTCGAGCCGTTCGCCCGTCCACTCCCAACGCCACGGCTGGCTGTTGTGCAGGGACGGCGCCCGGCACGCCGACTCGACCGCATCCCGGATCGCCGCGGTGTCCGGCCGGATCTCAGTAACCATCGTTGTCTCTCCCCCAGCCGCTCGACTCGACCGCATGCCGCTCCACGGACTCGACGATCTGCGCGGCCCAGGTCCCGATCGCGTCCCAGTCCCGGAAGTCTCCGGTGCGTCCTCCGGTCATGCGGGCAACCACGCGTTCGCCGGCGCCGAGCACCTCCGGATCCAGTTTCCCCGCGAACATCCGGTGCTCGCGCGCGCCCGTGCGCTCCGTCGCCAGGGAGGCGTCGTACGGCCTGTTCACGGGGCGGTCCTGGTCGCCGATCGGGCCCGAGGAGAACAGGAACACGGCGCGCTCCCGCAGCGCGCCGGCGTGCCGATCGACGAAGGTCTTGGCGGGATGCAACCAGTGCCCGAGGTAGACGGCGCTGCCGAGGACCACCGCGTCGTAGCCGTCCACGGCGTCGACCTGCTCGGGCGCGACTACGTCGACGTGCGCTCCCTTGTCGCGCAGGGCGGCCGCGAGCGCCGTGGCGATCTCCGTGGTGGAGCCGTGCCTGCTCGCCGCCGTCACCAGAATCCTCATCTGTGTCCTCCCCGGCCCAGGTTATTCGATGATCGCCCGACGGGCACGCGGTCGGACAGAGTCGAAGGGCCCCGCTCCCGGGCCGGCCGCAGCCGGGCCGATGCGGCGATCACGTGCGACGGGCACAGGTCGGTGCCGGGGTGGCAGAGTGGTCTGACGAACGCCGCCGACCAGCGCGACGAGGACACGCAGGGCAACCGCCGGAACAGGAGTCGGATCGCATGACCACGCCGCCCAGGATCGACGCGGTTCAGGAATCGGAACGCAAGTACGCGGTCGGGCACGCGCAGCAGCTGCCGGACCTGTCGGGCCTGCCCGGCGTCGACGGACACCCCGAACCCGACCTCCAGCAGCTGTCGGCGCGGTACTACGACACCGACGATCTGCGACTGCTGCGCGCCGGGATCACCCTGCGCCGCCGCGAGGGGGGTCACGACGCCGGCTGGCACGTGAAGCTCCCGGCCGGCACGGACACCCGGACCGAGGTGCGCTTCCCCCTCGGCGACGACACCGCCCGGCCACCGGCCGAACTGCTCGCCCTCCTGCACGGGGTGCGCCGTGCGCGTCCCGTCGCGCTCGCGGCGGTGCTGAACACGCAGCGGTGGCGCCACCGCCTGATCGACGACGAGGGGCGGGCCCTCGCCGAGATCGTCGTCGACGACGTCGTCGCGACCCGAGGGGAGGGCAGCGAGCCGCAGCGGTGGCGCGAGATCGAGGTCGAGCTCGCCTCGGCCGGAACCGATCTGCTCGATGCCGTCGAGGATCGGCTGACCGCCGCCGGAATCGAGCGGGCCCCGAATCCCTCCAAGCTGCATCGGGCGCTCGCCGATCTGCTGCCCACCGAGGAGCCGGTGCCCGGCCCGGCCGGGCACCTGCGCGACTACCTGCGCGGCGAGTTGCGCACCCTCGAGCTCGCCGAGATCGGCGTGCGCCGGGACGCCCCGGACGCCGTCCACAGCATGCGCAAGGCCCTGCGCCGGATCCGCAGTGCCCTGCAGACGTATGCGGGAACCTTCGCGATCGACGACAGCCTGGTCGACGAACTACGTTGGACGGGAAGGAAACTCAGCCCCTCGCGCGACCTCGAGGTGCAGTGGGAGCGCATCGTGGACCGCGTCGCGGAGGTGCCCGTGGAAGCGCAGCGCGAGGCCATCCGCGCCCGCATCGACGAGTACTTCTCCGCCCGGTCGGACGCGGCCCGGCTCGAGGCCGTCGGCACCCTCGACTCGGACCGCTACGCGGCCCTGCTGGGTTCGCTCGACGCACTGATCGACGGGCTGGCGAGGGGGGCAGTCGGATCCGGTCCCGGCGAGCAGCGACGACAGGTTCGCCCGAAGGACCTCGACCGCGCCCTCGCCCGCCTCGCGAAGAAGGTCTCGCGCCGGGTCCGCAGCGCCGGGGAGGCAGCCACGCACGCCGAGCGGGACGAACTCGTCCATCGGGCCCGCAAGGGCGCCAAGCGGATGCGCTACGCCATCGAGGTGCTGCGGCCGCTGCATCGCAAGCGCGCCCAGCGCGCCCTCGATCACTTCGACGACTTCCAGGATCTGCTCGGCGAATTCCAGGACTCGGTGGTCGCCCGCGAGCACCTGCTCGACATGGTCTCCGAGCAGGACCACACCGCCGAGTCGAGCTTCGGCCTCGGGATCGCCTACCAGCGCGAACTCGAGATCGGTGAAGCGCAGGTCGCGCAGCTCGAACGCGCGTGGAAGCGAGCGCGGCGGGCGGCGAAACCGCTGTGGAAGTGAACCACTGCCGACCGGGTCCTTGTCCCCTGGCCGACCACCGCCGAGAAAGGGCATGCTGAGCCCGGACGACGGAAGGAGGCGCGCATGAGCACCCCTGGAGAGATGCGAGCATGGCGTGTCGACATCCCACGCCCCGCGGCGGAGCATCCGCTGCGGCCGGTCCGGGAACCGATTCCCGAACCGGCGCCCGGGGAACTGCTGGTGCGTGTCCTCGCGTGCGGGGTGTGCCGTACCGACCTGCACGTGAGCGAGGGCGACCTGCCGGTGCACCGGCCGCACGTCGTCCCCGGCCACGAGGTCGTCGGCGAGGTGGTCGGTGGCGACCTCGGCGAGCACCGGGTAGGCGACCGGGTGGGCATCCCGTGGCTGCGCAGCACGTGCGGCCGGTGCCGGTACTGCCTGCGCGGGGACGAGAACCTGTGCCCGAACTCCACCTACACGGGCTGGGACGCGGACGGCGGTTACGCCGAATATGCCACCGTCCCTTCCGCTTTCGCACTGCCACTGCCGTCCGGGTACGCCGACGCGGAACTCGCCCCCCTGCTGTGCGCCGGCATCATCGGCTATCGGGCGCTGCTGCGCGCCGAGGTTCCGGACGGCGGCGTGCTCGGCCTGTACGGCTTCGGCGGCAGCGCCCACCTCGCCGCGCAGGTCGCCCTCGCCCGGGGTGCCCGCGTGCACGTCATGACCCGCGGCGAGACCGCCCGGCGGCTCGCCCTCGAACTCGGCGCGGCCTCCGCGCAGGGCGCCTACGACGAGCCGCCCGAGCCGCTGAACTCGGCGATCCTGTTCGCCCCCGCCGGGGAACTGGTGCCCACCGCCCTCGCCGCACTGGACGCCGGCGGCACGCTCGCCGTCGCCGGCATCCACCTCAGCGACGTGCCCCCGCTGAACTACCAGCAGCACCTGTTCCGCGAACGCCAGGTGCGCAGCGTCACGGCCAACACCCGCTCCGACGCCCACGAGTTCCTCGGCTTCGCGAACGAACACCGCCTGCGCGTCACCACCACCGCGTACGGGCTCGACCGTGCCGACCGCGCGCTCGAGGACCTGTCCGCGGGGCGTTTCGGCGGCGCGGCGGTCCTGGTTCCGTGAAACACTCGACATGCGCCCCGAGCGCGGAGAATGCACCGAGAAGGAGATCGAATGAGCACACTTGCCAACCGGAATGCCGTCGTAGCGGGCGTGGACGGTTCCGCCGTCGCCACGAGTGCGGCCCGGTGGGCGGCCGCCCTCGCCGCTCGTCTCGGAGCGCCCGTGCACCTGGTGCACTCGCTGCCCAGCGAGGGCATCTTCTACAGCGAGGCCGCGGTGCTCATCCAGGCGCAGATGGTCGACCAGCTCCGGGAGGACGGCGAAGCGATCCTGTCGAACGTCACCGACGTGGTCCGCTCCGACCATCCGGATCTCGAGGTGCAGAGCTTCATCGGTCCGGGCCCCGCCGCCAACTCGCTGCTCGAGGCCGCCGAGGACGCCCGCCTCGTGGTGATGGGCGCCACCGGTGCCAACGCCGTGGAGAACTTCCTGCTCGGCTCGACCGTGCTGCGCGTGGCCAACCACGCCCCGTGCCCGGTGGTGGTGTGGCGCGGCGACACAGCACGACCGCTGCCGGACACCCGGCCCATCGTCGTCGGCGTCGACGGCAGCGAGCTGTCGACGGCCGCGGTCGGGCACGCCTTCGAGTACGCCTCGCTGTTCGGTGTGCCGCTGGTCGCGGTGCACTCCTGGATCGGGGACGCCGCCCTCGGCGTCGGCACGGTCGCGACGCTGGTGGACTGGGAGGCGGTGGGTGAGTCCGAATCCGCGGTCCTGTCCGAGACTCTCGCCGGCTGGCACGAGAAGTTCCCCGACGTGGAAGTCCGCCGCGTCGTGGACCGGGGCCCCATCGCGAAGGTGATCCTGCGCCAGCTCGAGGACGCACAGCTCGTCGTGGTGGGCAGCCACGGCCGCAGCCAGTTCACCGGCGCACTGCTCGGGTCGGTGAGCCAGAACCTGCTGCACAACGCGCCCTGCCCGATCATGATCAGCCGCAAGAAATGACGACCGGCCGGTGCCGCCCGTCGCCGGGCGGCACCGGCTCAGGCCGTCACGGTCCCGAACGCCATACCCACCGCGTACGTCACGATCATCGCGAGCGCACCGCCGATCACCACGCGGGACGTCGCCCGGCCGCGGCGCGCGCCGCCGAGCCACGCGCTGACCGAACCCGTCAGGGCCAGCGCCACGAGCACCGACACGAACGTGACGGGGATCCGCAGGCTCGCCGGGGGCAGCACGATCACGAGCAGCGGCACGAGGGCGCCGACGGTGAACGAGACCGCCGACGACAACGCCGCGGCCCACGGATTGGCCAGCGCCTCGGGATCGATGCCGAGTTCGACCTCGGCGTGCGCGGCCAGCGCGTCGCGCTTGGTCATCTCCTTCGCCGCGGAGCGCGCCGTCGCCCTCGACATCCCCTTGCCCTCGAGCAGCGCGGTCAGCTCCTCGAGTTCGGCGTCCGGCATCTCCTCGAGCTCGCGACGTTCCTTGTGCAGCAGCGCCCGCTCGGTGTCACGCTGCGTGCTGACCGACACGTACTCCCCCAGGGCCATCGACACCGCGCCGGCCGCGAGCCCGGCGAAACCCGCTGTGAGGATCGTCGATTCGTCGGTGGTGGCGGCGGCCACACCGACGACGAGGCCGGCCGTGGAGACGATTCCGTCGTTCGCGCCCATCACGCCGGCGCGCAGCCAGTTCAGTTTCGCCGAGATGCCTCCGGAGTGCGGCTCGACGTCGGCGTGATTGAGGGAAGGATCGGTCGACATGCCGCCAGGCTAGGGCGATTCCGCGCGCCGCGGTAGCAATGCGAGCCTGTCCTCACCACGGTCCCGGACCGAGTTCCCGCTCCAGCCACGCGGCATCGGGGAGGGCGCCGTCGCTCGTGTCCACGACGCGAGCCGTGGGCCACTCGTCGCGCACGTGCAGCTGCTCGTCCAGGACGGCGGGCGTGGCGTCGGACGCGTCGTCGCCCCGCTCGCGCCGGGCCACGATGCGGCGGACCAGCACCGCCGGGTCCGCCCGGCACTCGATCTCGACGAGGTCGGCGGTCGCGGCGGCCGCAACCGCACGCGCCGCCGCGCGACGAGCCTCGGTGAGCCACGTCGCGTCCAGCACGACCGACTCGCCGTGGGTGAGCGCGACGGCGGCGCGGCGCAGCACCTCCCCGTAGGTCTCGTCGGTGTGGGCGGCACTGTAGAGCCCGGCACCGACGGCGGCGGTCGCATCGGCGGTCGGGGCGAGACCGGCCAGTTCCTTGCGGACCACGTCGCTGCGCAGCACGGTCGCACCCAGGTGCTGCCCGGCGAGATGGG
This sequence comes from Rhodococcus sp. ENV425, assembly GCF_002887785.1. Taxonomy (NCBI): domain Bacteria; kingdom Bacillati; phylum Actinomycetota; class Actinomycetes; order Mycobacteriales; family Nocardiaceae; genus Rhodococcus; species Rhodococcus sp. ENV425. The sequence continues at coordinate 8,172 of NZ_PCZU01000312.1, read as the reverse complement.
CCACGGTGGTCTTGCCGGTGGCGGACAGACCTCCGACGACGACGAGGCGGACCCGGCCCCGGTCGAGGTTGCGCCGCGTCTGGTCCAGGAACGCGAGCGCGCCGGCGCGCGAGTGCTCGTCACCCTGTTCGTGCCGCAGCGCGGCGACCTTGGCCCGGACCACGGCCCGGTACGCGATGTAATGGTGCATCAGCGACGGCGGGAACGCGTCGGCGGAGAACTCGGCATAGGCGGGCAGCAGCTGCCGCGCCGCCGCCTCGCCGCCGAGCCGTTCGAGATCCATCGCGAGGAAGGCGATGTCGAGTGCGGCGTCGCCGTAGCGCAGCCGGTCGTCGAACTCGAGGCAGTCGATGATCCGGGGGCCGTCGTCGAGGCAGAAGATGTCGTCGGCGAGCAGATCACCGTGGCCGTCGACGGCCCGCCCGGCGGCGATCCGCTCGTCGAGCACCCGTTCGCGGCCCGCGAGATAGCGGCCGGCCATGTCCCGGATCGCGGTGAGCGCGTCGCCGGCCTCGGCCCCGACGGGCAGGCGGTCGAGGTGGTCGAGGCTCTCGCGCCACAATCCGTCGAGGAACTGCGCCGTGGCACACCGGTCGATGGCCGGA
>NZ_PCZU01000312.1:164-7527 GCF_002887785.1 Rhodococcus sp. ENV425 | reverse complement strand
CCTGCCGCGCGACGGCGGTGACGACCCCGGCGACGGGCTCGCCCCGCTGCACCAGCGCGGCGAGCCGCCGGTCGTCGGGCAGCCGGCGCATCTCGACGAGGTGCTCGCACACCTGCCCGTCGGGCCCGCGCACGTCGGCGACGCCGAGGTAGACGTCCGGGGCGAGACGCCGGTTGAGTTCGACCTCACGGTGGCAGGCCCGCTCCCGCGCCTGCCGGGTCCGGTTGTCGAGGAACCCGAGATCGAGTGGCTTCTTGAGCTTGTGCACGCGGCCCCCGACGAAGAACACCACCGAGGTGTGGGTCTCGCGGATCGCCGCGTATGCGGGTTCGGATCGGTCGGTGCCGGTCACGGAGTTCCTCCCCGATGAGGCTTGTCGAACGTCGGTACGCTGCCCACCTTGCCTCAGGGTGGACCGGATCGCGCGCCGGCAGAAGTGCCGAAGGTCTCTCGTGTGGTTGCACCGGAGCCGGTGCCGGAGACGCGGTACGTTTCACTCGGGCTATCCGGGAATGGGGTGACATGAGCACGAACGGGCGAGGCTCGGAATCCGGGAGACAACCGACGGTGGTCGTCGCCGAGACGACGACACCGATCGAGCGCAAGCTGATCGCGAGCTGGCTGCGGTCGGACCGGGTGCCGAAGGAGTACCGCGCCGACGGACCGGTCGAGGAGATGGAACTCGACCCGCGCCGGCTCGCGCGCGATCTCGTGAACCGGGACGACGATCCCCTCGTGCTCCCCGTCGGGGTGGTGTGGCTGCCGGAGGCCCGGGACGGCGAGCGCCGGGTCCGGTTCTCCGACGTCGTGGCGCTGACCAACCCGCGCAGCCCGAACCGGCTCCTGCAGAAGTGGCTGGTCGGGCGGTCCCCCGACCGGTATCGGATCGTTCTCGCCGAGCCGGCGCGGCTGAGCGAGCTGCGGGCCCGGCACCTGGCCGAGGACGGCGACCCGGCACCCGAGTCGTTCGCCAGGTTCGTGACGCACCGCGCGGTGGTGGGCCTCGACCGGGCGGAGCGTGCCGTCATCGGCGACCGGTACAAGGTGCCGAGGCTGGTGGCGGAGCAGATCATGGATTCGGCGTCGTTCCGGCGGCGGCTCGACGCGATCAGCACCGAGCACAACATCGCGCCCGAGGAGGTCCGGTTACGAGCGACGTCCGCCCTCGGGGAACTCGTCGCCGTCCAGTCCCGGCTGGTGACCGACCTGTTCACCGAGATGATGCGCCCGTTGCACTCCGCGGCGTGGACCGTGCACGCCGACGAGTCCGGGCTGCGGAGCCTGCGCGACGTCAACCGCCGGTATCCGCTGGTGTTCCTGCCGTCGCACCGGTCCTACGCGGACGCGTTCGTGCTCGGCGACGTGCTGGCCCGGAACGATTTTCCGCGGAACCACCTCATGGGTGGCGCCAACCTGACGTTCTGGCCGATCGGCCCGATCGCCCGGCGCACCGGCACCGTCTTCATCCGCCGTAGCTTCGGCGACGACGCCGTCTACAAGGCGGCGCTCGAGGAGTACTTCGCGTATCTGCTGACCAAGCGGTTCAACCTCGAATGGTATTTCGAGGGTGGCCGCACCCGCACCGGCAAACTCCGCGCGCCCCGCTACGGCCTGCTCAACTATGTGGCCAACGCCATTCGGAGCGGCCGGGTCGAGGACGCGATGCTCGTGCCGGTGTCCATCACCTACGAGGGGCTCGCCGAGGTCGCGGCCGTCGCGGCCGAACAGACGGGCGCCCAGAAGAAGCCCGAGGGCCTGGCCTGGCTGGCCCGGTACGCGCGCAATCAGCGGCGCCGTGCGGGCAACGTGTACGTGCGGTTCGGCGAACCGCTGTCGATGCGCTCGCAGCTCGCCACGAGCGGGGATCCCGAGCTGTCCGGGGAGCCGGCCGAGCCCGGGAGCGAGCGCAGCCGCAAGGCGCTGCAGAAGGTCGCGTTCGAGGTGGCCGTGGGCATCAACTGCCACACCCCGGTCACGGTGAACTGCCTGGTCACCCTCGCTCTGCTCGGCGTCCGGGACCGGGCGCTGACCCTGGACGAGGTGCGGGCGGTGATCGCGCCGGTGCGCCGGTACATCGACGCCCGCGGGATACCCCAGGGCGAACTCGGCGTCCTCGACATCGAGGGCGGCCTCGCGAACGTCCTCGCCTCGCTGAGCGATGCCGGTGTGGTCACCACCTACGCCGGCGGGGACGAGCCGGTCTACGCGATCCAGCCCGGGCAGCACCTGGTCGCGGCGTTCTATCGCAACAGCGGCGTGCACTGGTTCGTCAACCGTGCCCTGATGGAGCTGGCCATCCTCCACGCGCACGCCAATCCGGGCCTCGACCCGGTGCGGGCGGCGTGGGAGGAGGCCAAGGCGGCGCGCGACCTGCTCAAGTTCGAGTTCTTCTTCCCCGACCGGGACCGGTTCGAGGCCGACATGCGCGACGAGATCGCCCTGCTGATGCCGTCCTGGCGCAACGCCTTGCCGGACGTGGAACTCGCGCTGGCCGCGCTCCTCGAAACCGGGTTCTTCATGGTGCACCGAGCTCTGCGGTCCTTCTTCGACGCGCAGCTCGTCGTCGCCGAGCGGCTCGCGCGGCGCGACCCGTCCCTGCAGGTCGACCGCAAGGCGTTCCTGGACGAGTGCGTCGCGGTCGGCCGGCAGATGCTGCTGCAGGGCCGGCTGTTCGGACCCGAATCGGTCTCGTCGGAACTGTTCACGACGGCGTTACAGCTTGCCGCCAACCGCGGGCTGCTGGAACGTGGGGGCGAGGAGATTCGGCAGAAGCGGGAGGAGTTCGCGGCACAGCTGCTGGCGGTGGGTGAGCGGGTCCGGCTCGCCGAGTCTCTCGACGTATCCAACAGAAAGGCGGAGCGGTGATCCTCGAGGAAGCGCTCGAGCGCGTGCGTACCGGGCCGAAGGGTCCGGAGATCGCGGCATTCTTCGACTTCGACGGCACCATCGTCCACGGCTTCTCCGGTCTGCACTTCTTCCGCGACCGGTTGCTCGCCGGGAAGGTCGGCGCCGCCGAACTCGCCGCAACCATGCTCAACGGCCTGCGCGGCCACGACACCGAGGCGGACTTCGAGCGGTTCGTCGCGGTGGCGTTCAAGGCGTGGGGCGGGCACACCGAGGAGGAGCTGTACGAGATCGGGCGCCGGCTGTTCGCCTCCACGATCGCCGGCCACATCTATCCCGAGGCGTGGCAGCTCATCCGGGCGCATCAGGCGGCGGGGCACACGGTGGTGATCGCGTCCTCGGCGTCGCGCTACCAGATCCAGGCGACGGCGGATGCGCTCGGCGTCGAGCACGTCCTATTCAGCCCCCTCGAGGTGCGCGACGGGGTGCTCACGGGCCGTGTGGACGGGAAGTCGTTGTGGCGCAGCGGTAAAGCGCAGGCCGTAGTGGCGTTCGCGGAGGCGAACAACATCGATCGCGAGCAGAGCTACACGTATTCCAACGGGGGCGAGGACGCCGACTTCCTCGCCACGATGGGCAATCCGACGCCGACCAATCCGGACCGGAACCTCGAGCGCACCGCCGCCGAGCAAGGCTGGCCGATCCTGCGATTCAGGCCGCGCGGAACGCCGGGCACCAAGGAGGTGATCCGCACCCTCGCGGCGTACGGCGGGCTGTTCGGCTCGGTGTGGACGGGCGTCGGCCTCGGCCTGCTCAACCGCAACAAGAGGGTGGCGCTCGACTCGATCGCCACCCTCACCGGCGAGGTGCCCCTCGCGCTCGCCGGCATCGACGTGAACATTCGGAACGAGGCCAACGCCTGGTCACATCGCCCCGCGGTGTTCATCTTCAACCATCAGAGCCAGCTCGATCCGGTGATCATGGCGCGGGTGCTGCGGCACAGCTTCACGGGGGTCACGAAGAAGGAGATGGCCAGCGACCCGCTGTTCGGGCTGGTGCTCCGCTTCGTCGGTGCGGCGTTCGTGGACCGGGCCAACACCGAGCAGGCGAAGGCCGCACTCGGTCCTGTGGTCGACACGCTGCGCGAGGGCACCTCGGTGATCATCGCGCCGGAGGGCACCCGCTCCCTGACCCCGGAGATCGGCCGGTTCAAGAAGGGCGCGTTCCACATCGCGATGCAGGCGGGCGTGCCGATCGTGCCGGTGGTGATCCGCAACGCCGGGGAGGTGCTGTGGAAGCACTCCACGGTGCTGCGGCCGGGAACCGTCGACGTGGTGGTCCTCGATCCCATCGACGTGAGCGACTGGACCCTCGAGGAGCTCGGCACACGGGTCGCGGAGGTCGAGGACCTGTACCGGAAGACGCTGGCGAACTGGCCCACGACCACATGACCGATGCGGGTGAGAACGGGGGCGCGTCCGTGGGCGAACACGACCACACCCCGAGCCACGGAAGAGACAACGGCAACGGCAACGGCAACGGCAACGGCAACGGCGGAATGTCGCCGACCCGGCGCCGGCGCCTCAAGTGGCTGCTCGGCCTCGTGCTCGTCGTCGTCCTCACCGTGGAGGTCGTTCTCGTCTGGCCGGAACTGAAGACCAGCGTCGGCAGCCTCGGCGACCTGCGCTGGTGGTGGGTGGGCGCGGCGATCCTGGCCGCGCTGACCGAGATGTCGAGCTTTGCCCGGGTACAGCGCACCCTGCTGTCCGCGGCCGGGGTCACCGTGACGCAGCGCCAGTCCCTGTCGGTGGCGTACGCGGCGAACTCGATGAGCGTGACCCTGCCCGGCGGACCCGTGGTGGCCACCACCTTCACCTACCGGCAGATGCGCAAGTGGGGGGCCAGCCCCGTCGTCTCCACCTGGCAGCTGGTGATGGCCGGTCTGCTGCAGGCCGCGGGCCTGGCGCTGCTCGGCCTGGTCGGCGCGCTGCTCGTCGGTGCCACCACCAACCCGTTCTCGCTCATCTTCTCCCTCGGCGGATTCGCGGCGTTCGTGGTGCTCGTGCAGTACGCGGCAAGCCGGCCGGATGCGTTCGAGTCGATCGGCATCATCGCGCTGCGCGGCGTGAACCGCCTGCGCAAGAAGCCCGCGCGGGCCGGCGCCCGCGCCTGGAAGCGGATCGTGGCGCAGCTCCAGGCGGTCCAGCTCGACCGCACCCACGCCGCGCGCGCGTTCGGCTGGTCGTTGTTCAACTGGCTGTGCGACGGTGCGTGCCTCGCCTTCGCCGCGTACGCGATCGGCGGCAAGCCCAGCCTGGCCGGCATCGCCGTCGCGTACGCCGCCGGTACCGCCGCCAGCCGCGCAATCCCCCTCCTGCCGGCCGGGCTCGGGGTGATGGACGCCGTGCTCGTGCCCGCCCTGACGGCCAGCGGGATGACCGGCGCGCAGGCCCTGGCCGCCGTCGTCGTATACCGGCTCGTGAGCTTCCTGATGATCGCGTCGATCGGCTGGGTGATCTTCGCCCTGCGCTACCGCGGCGCCCCGCCGGACGAGGAACCGGGTCCGGAACTCGACAAACTGTGGCGGGACTGAGCTCCGCTCCGACACACCGCGTCCGCCCTCCCGGATCAGCCGCGAGGCAGCCGCGGGGGCGCTAGCGTCGACAGTCTGTAACCGAGGAAAGGTACGTCAGTGACAGAGGACGCAGCGGTGCGCACGAGAGAGGTCTGGTCCGGCCGGTCGGTGTTCATTCTCGCCGCCATCGGCTCGGCGGTCGGGCTGGGCAACATCTGGCGTTTCCCGTACATCGCGTACGAGAACGGCGGCGGTGCGTTCATCGTGCCGTATCTGGTGGCCCTGCTGACCGCGGGCATCCCGTTGCTGTTCGTCGACTACGCGATCGGTCACAAGTTCCGCGGGTCGCCGCCGCTGGCGTTCCACCGCCTCAAGCGCGCGACCGAGAGCCTCGGCTGGTGGCAGGTGGGCATCTGCTTCGTCATCGGCGTGTACTACGCGGTGATCATCGCGTGGGCGCTGCGCTACACGTTCTTCTCGGCCACGCAGGCATGGGGCGACGACGCGGAGACCTTCTTCCTGCAGGACTTCCTGCAGATGAACGCGGACGCCACGTTCGGCCTCGACTTCGTCCCGGGCGTGGCGTGGCCGCTGCTCGGGATCTGGCTCGTGGTGCTCGTCATCCTGGGTCTGGGCGTGCAGCGCGGCATCGGCGCGGCGAACCGGTTCTTCGTGCCGTTGCTGCTGGTGCTGTTCGCCGGCATGGTGGTGCGGGCGCTGACCCTCGACGGCGCCGCCACCGGTCTCGACGCGTTCTTCCGGCCGGACTGGTCGGCGCTGACCGACACCGGGGTGTGGATCTCCGCCTACGCGCAGATCTTCTTCTCGCTGTCCGTCGCGTTCGGCATCATGGTCACCTACTCGTCGTACCTCAAGCACCGGACCAACCTCACGGGCTCCGGTCTCGTCGTCGGCTTCTCGAACTCGAGCTTCGAGATCCTCGCCGGAATCGGCGTGTTCTCGGCGCTCGGCTTCATGGCACAGGCGCAGGGCGTCGCCGTCGACGAGGTGGTCAGCGGCGGTATCGGGCTGGCGTTCATCGCGTTCCCGACGATCGTCTCGGAGATGCCGGGCGGTTCCCTGTTCGGCCTGCTGTTCTTCGGCTCGCTCGTCTTCGCGGGTTTCACGTCGCTGATCAGCATCATCCAGGTGTGCGTGTCGGCCGTCGAGGACAAGACCGGCCTCACCCGCGTGCCGGCGGTCCTGATCGTCGGTGGCGTCGCAAGCGTCACCTCGCTGCTGCTGTTCCCGACCACCACCGGCCTGAACACCCTCGACGTGGTCGACCGCTTCGCCAACCAGTTCGGCATCGTCGGGGTCGCCTTCGCGACGCTCGTGGTGCTCGCGTGGGGGCTGCGCCGGCTGCCCGAACTGCAGGACCACCTGAACTCGGTGTCGTCGTTCCGGGTAGGCCTGCTCTGGCGGGTCTTCGCCGGCGTCCTCACCCCCATCGTGCTCGGCTACATGTTGATCAGCGAGATCGTGGATCGGAGCCGGGAGGGCTACAACGACCTGCCGGATGCACTCGTCATGACGTTCGGGTCGGGCGTGCAGGCGCTGGTGATCGTGATCGCGGTGGCATTGTCCTTCGCACCGTGGGGCCTGACCGACGCCGAGCTGGCGCATACCGAATCGACGGAAGCGGGAGAGAGACTGTGAGTGGATCTGCGATCGGGATGATGCTCGTCGCGCTGGGGCTGGTGTGGGGCGGTCTCACCGTCAGCCTGCTGCATCTGCGCCGGAATCCGGACGAGACGTCGGGGCAGACGCCGGTTGAACCCCACCACGACTGAAATGTCCGGTCTCGAACCGGCCACAACTCGTTTCGTTTGAATAACGCCACGCCGCGCCGGACTGGCCGGTCTGTTCTTCCTGTGGTCTGCTAGATCCCACCAACACCATGAGTCACAAGAGTAACACCAGACCCATGGGTCTCCGCCCCGG
>NZ_PCZU01000312.1:0-123 GCF_002887785.1 Rhodococcus sp. ENV425 | reverse complement strand
GGGGCGGGGGGTGTTCCGGTTCCGACCACGTACAGGAGCGAAGCATGACCACCAGGACCACCCGGCGCAGGCTGCGCCGGCTCACCGCCGCAGCCTCCCTCACCGTGGCCGCTGCTCTGGCGC
>NZ_PCZU01000311.1:14004-41614 GCF_002887785.1 Rhodococcus sp. ENV425 | reverse complement strand
CGTCGAGGCCGTCGCCACCCCGCCTTCCGACGCGTTCGTCCTGCGCGAGGGCCCGTCCCTGCGCACCCGCGACGACGGGCCGGTCGTCGGCGGGGGGTGGATCGGCTACCTGGCGTACCCGGACCGAGCCCCCGCCCACCCGGCGTTGCCTCGCGCGGCCGGGGGGTGGGCGGACACCGTGCTGCGACTCGACCACGACGGCTGCTGGTGGTATGAGAGCCTCACCGACGCGCCGTGCCCGGCCGGGCTCGCCGCCGCCGTCCGCGAGGCGCCCGAGGCTTCCGGGCGGGCGCCGTGGCATATCGACTGGACCGCGCCGGACCGCGGCGCCCATCGCCGCGGCGTGCGGCAGTGCCTCGACGCGATCCGGGCCGGCGAGGTCTATCAGGCGTGCGTGTGCACTCGCTTCACCGGCGCCTGGTCGGGCAGCCCGCTGCACTTCTTCGCCGACGGGATCGAGCGCACCGCGCCGGCCCGGGCCGCCTACGTCGCAGGCGGGTGGGGGGCGGTCGCGTCGCTGTCGCCGGAGTTGTTCCTCGCCCGCCACGACGACCGGGTGACGTCGAGCCCGATCAAGGGCACGCTCCCGATCGGCGCGGATCCGGCCCGGCTGCGCGCGTCCGTCAAGGACGTCGCGGAGAACGTGATGATCGTGGACCTCGTGCGCAACGACCTCGGACGCGTGGCCGAGACCGGAACCGTCACCGTGCCGGATCTGCTCGGGGTGCATCGGGCCCCCGGAGTCTGGCACCTGGTGTCCACCGTCGCGGCCACGCTGCGGGCCGGTGTGGACACCGCGCGGTTGCTCGGGGCCGCGTTCCCGCCGGCCTCGGTGACCGGCTGTCCCAAGCTCCGGGCGCGGGAGTTCCTGCGGGTCTGGGAGCCGCAGCCGCGGGGCGTGTACTGCGGCACCGTGGGCATGGCCAGCCCGCTCGCCGGGCTGGAGCTCAACGTGGCGATCCGCACCGTCGAGTTCGGCGGCGGGGACGCGGGCACGCCGGGGTCGTGTGGTCTCGGCGTCGGCGGTGGCATCACCATCGATTCCGATCCGGACGCCGAATGGCAGGAGTGCCTCGACAAGGCCGCCAGCATCCTGGCGCTCAGCCCCCGCACACCGTCCGGCCGGCCACCGGCAGATCGGACTGCGGCAGCGATGCGGTGATCCGGCCCGTCGTCGCCGCGCAGATCCGCGCGATGATCGACTCGACGTCCAGGCCCCACGTGCGCACCATCCCGTCGCCACCCGCCGCGATCACGGCGTTGCTGCCCGGCAGGAAGCCCACCTGCCACCGGCCGACGCCGACGTCGGTGATCGGGCCGCCCACCGGGTGCATGTCCTCCGGGTCGCCGACGTGCCACAGGCGCACCGTGCCGTCGTCGCCGCCGCTGACCACCTCGTGGCCGTTCGGCGTCACCGACACCGAATAGACGGTGCCGGTGTGCCCGCGCAGCGCCTCGGGGCGGACGGTGAACGACCCGTCGGGTCCGCGGTCCCACACGCGGACCGTGTGGTCGTCGCCGCCGGTGGCGAGGACGTTGCCGTCGGCGCTGAACGCGAGGGCGTTGACGCCGGTGGCATGGCCGTCCGACACCGGCACCGGGACCGGGGCCGCGGGATCGGCGACGTTCCAGGCGTAGAGCGAGCCGTCCGCGCTCGCCACCACCAGGTGCCGGCCGTCCGGCGCGAACGCCGCCGCCCGGATCAGGTTGGTGGGGCCCCCGAGCGGGGCGCCCCACGGCGCCGGACGCGCCGGATCCGACACGTCCCACAGCACGAGGGAGTGGTCGTCGTCTCCCGTGACGAGGGTGGTGCCGTCGGGACCGAATGCGAGTTCGGACGTGAACCGGGTCTCGGTGACGATCGGGTTCGCCCAGAGCCGCGGAACGGTGGGGTCCCGGACGTCCCACAGGTGGATCTCGCCGTCCGTCGTCGAGGCCGTGGCCAGTGTGCTGGCGGAGGGAGACAGGGCGGTCGTCACCGCACCCCCCAGCGGTCGCGGGCGGTTCACGGCACCGAGCGGCGACCAGCGCCCGTCGGGGCCGATCCGCCACAGCGGCACGGTGGCGTTGTAGCCCCCGGTCGCGACAAGCGAGCCGGTGCGGTCGATCGCCGGGAGGGTCAGGGCGGAATCCGCGACCGGGACGCGTCCGCGCGGCAGCGTCCAGACCCGGATGGTGCCGTCGTGACCGCCGGTGACCAGCGCGGCACCGTCGGGGGTGAACGCGAGCGCCGGGACGCCGCCGCCGTTGCCGGCGAGGGCCGGCCGCATCTCGTCGACCGCTCGCGTCGCCGGGTCGATCGACCACAGCTTCGCGGTCCCGTCCCACGATGCGCTCGCCAGGGTGCGGCCGTCGGGCGCGAACGCCACGGTCCACACCCCACCGGTGTGCGCCTGCACGGGCGGGCCGGCCGGCCGTACCGCCCCGGGCTCGGCGGTGTCGAACAGCGTGAGGACGCCGTCGTCGCTGCTGACCGCGAGGGTCCGGCCGTCGGGAGCGAACGCGACGGAATGCGCCACGTCGCGGAAACCGGTCAGCGGCTCGCCGAGCGGCGCGGCGGCCTGGTCGGTCAGGTCCCACAACCGCACCGAGCGATCGTCGCTCGACGTGGCCAGCACGGTGCCGCCGGGGTGGAACGCCACGGTCCGCACGGCCGCCCCGTGCGCGGGCAGGACGGTGCGGGGAAATCCCCGCGTCCGGGGTTCGCTCGTGTCGACGAGCACCACCGACCCGTTGTCGTACGGCACGGCGAGCAACCGGCCGTCCGGGCTGAACCGCACGTTGTGGATGACCTCCGGCACGAGCACCTCGGCGGTGAGCAGGGCGACGGGCCGGTCGCGATCCGTGACGTCCCAGATCCACACCGCGCCCGTCGCCCCGCCCGCCGCGAGCAGGGTGCCGTCCGGGCTGAACGAAACCGATGCCAGATACTCGGGCTCGCCCGACACCAGCGCTCCGAGCGGCCGCGGGGCGGTCCGGTCCGACAGGTCCCACAAGCGAACGCTGCCGTCGTCGCTGGCCGAGGCGAGGGTCGTGCCGTCCGGCGCGATCGCCACCCCGTAGACGGGACCGCTGTGGCCCTCGAGAGGCAGCGCCAGCGGCATCTGCTCGGTCGCGACGAGCCGCGAGTACGCGACCTCGCTGTCCGGCTTCAGCTGCCACGCCGCGAGCGCCAGCTGGGCCGCGGTCGACGGGTCCTTCTCGCGCATGGAGTCGGCGAGCGCGACGACCTGCTGGAACTGGGCGGCACTGCGCTCGGCCTCCGCGCGGTTCTTGCCGGCCCAGGCCAGCGTCCCCATCACCACCGCGACGATCGTGGACAGCACGAGGGCGGCGATCGCGCCGTTGCGGATGCGGGTCCGCCGGCGGATCTGCCGCCGCGATTCCCGGAGGAAGTCCACCGCGGTCGGGCTCAGCGCGGCCTCGACGCCGACGGGCCGCGTCCGCCCCGCGAGGTCCCCGGCCTCGTGCTCGGCGACGAGGTCCATCCGGCCGCGCTGGTAGAGCAGGTCCGCGTGCCGGCGTCCCTCGACCCACCCGGCGGCGTCCGCCTCGATCTGCTGGCACAGCGCCGCGTACGAGCGGTCCGCCTGGATCCAGGACTTCAAGCGCGGCCAGGCGTCGATCACGGCGTCGTGCAGCAGCTCGACGCTGCCGGCGTCGACGACGAGGACGCGAGCGGTGACGAAGTGGTCGACCACCCGGCGCCCCGCGTCGACGTCGTCTCCGGCGACGGCGAGCAGCCGGTCCAGCGGACGCCGGATCTTCACGTCGGTGCCGGTGTCGGTCACGTAGACCAGGTGCACGAGCATCGCGCGAGCGAGGCGGCGGCCACGGGCGTCGAGCTCCTCCCACGCGCGTTCCGCGCTGGCGGCGATCGATCCGCGCACCCCGCCGGTGGCACCGTAGCCGGCCACGGTCAGGTGGCCGCCACGCCGGCGTTCCCACAGGGCGTCGAGCAGGTGGGACAGCAGCGGCAGCTCCGCCCCGCCGACGTCGTCGGCGGTCAGCACGCCGAGGTCGTGCAGGATCAGCTCCACCAGCCCCGGCTCGAACCGCAGGCCGAGCAGCCGCGCCGGTGCGGAGATCACCTCCACCAGATCGTCGCGGGTCAGGGGCTGGACCGTCTTGCTGTGCCGCTCCAGCGCCCGCGCCAGCACGGGATACGTCACGGCCCGGTCGTAGAAGTCCGACCGCAGCGTGGCCACCACCGCGATCGGGGTGTCGCCGTCGCCCACGGTCGCGGCCCGCTCGAGGAGCGCCAGGAACGCCGAGCGTTCGGCCGGGTCCTCGCAGTGGGTGAACAGCTCCTCGATCTGGTCGACGACGATCAGCAGGCCCGAGCTGCCCTGACGGCCGGCGGCGGCGCGCAGCCGCGCGACGGCGGAGGGCTCGTCCGCGTCCGAGATGTCGGCGAGTTCGGGTATGCACTCGACGAGCTGCGCCACGGGGTGCCGCCCCGGAGTCAGGACCACCGGCCGCCAGCGGCCGTCGCGGCACAGTTCCGGGATGAGGCCGGCCTGCACGAGCGAGGACTTGCCGACGCCGGAGGCGCCGGTCACCACGACGATGCCGTGCCCGTGGGCGGCGACGACGGTCTCGACGAGCTCGCGCACACTCCGGCTCCGGCCGAAGAACAGCTGCGCGTCGCGCTCGCGGTACGCCTCGAGTCCCCGGTAGGGCCGCACACCGGTGGGCGGCGTCGCGGCGGGCGCCTCGGACGTCTCCGCCCGGGCCCGCCCGGCTGGTCCCCGGGCGAGTTCCCACCACCGTTCCCACCGCTTTATCGAGTAGAGGCCGGGTGCCGGCGGCTGGGCGTGCAGGGCCCGGGCGGCGCGGATCAGGACGACCAGGACCGGACGGATCGCCTCGAAGGTGGCGGGCACCCGGGCGCCGGATCGCCAGTCGCTGAGCCGCTGCACCGACACGGTGCGATCGCTGCCCACGGCGCGGGCGACGGCCGCCGCCTCGGAGGAGACCTTCTTGAGTGCGGGACGCCCCGCCGCCGCGAACAGAATCCGGAGCTGGTCGGCGAACACCTGCCGCGGCTCAGCCTCGGTTCGCTCGTCCGCCGGTTCCATCTCCCGCATCCTCCCTGCTCCGCACCCCTCGAGAGCCCGGATCGTCCGCTGCGGAAAAACTCCTCACCAGCCCTGACCTGGGATGATATCGCGAGCGGCACGCGAACCGGTTGGTCGCCCCGGATATACCCGACAGAGTTGTTCCCGAGCGGGAAGACCCCGCGACGCGCTGCACCTCCGCACCGGCCGGAACCCGACGAGGGGTGGTTCCGCCCGAGGCGGAGGGAAGGCAGCGCGCGACCCGAACCGAGGGATCGTGTACAAGCTCGTCGACCGGATCGTCAACGGCGTTCCGCCCACGTTGGTCGCGGCCCTGATCGTGGCCGTCGCCGTGTTGCTGATCGTCGCGCTCTCCTCGGCCGCGCCGTAGCGACGGCCGGCCGCGCCTACCGGGCCGGCGTGCTGCTGCCCTTCTCGCCGAGCAGGTACGGATCGCGGGCGAGGTACTCCTTCGTCTCGCGGGCGATGAGACCCGAGAGGACGAGCAGGCCCACCAGGTTGGGCAGTGCCATCAGCCCGTTCATCACATCGGAGAAGTTCCACACCACCTCGAGCTCGGTGGTGGCGCCGACGTAGACGACGAGCACGAAGATCGCCCGGTACGGGAGGACGCCGCCCCGGCCGACGAGGCGTTCGACGCAGCGGTCGCCGTAGTACGACCACCCGAGGATCGTCGAGAAGGCGAAGAACACCACGGAGATCGTGACGATCCAGCTGCCCCAGTCGCCGCCGAGGCCGTCCGAGAAGGCGAGCGAGGTCATCGCCGCGCCCTGCTCGCCGGACTTCCAGGCGCCGGTGGTGATGATGACCATGCCCGTGAAGGTCACGACGATGATCGTGTCGATGAACGTCTGGGTCATCGACACGAGGCCCTGCCGCACCGGATGGGTGGTCTGCGCCGCGGCGGCGGCGATTGCGGCGCTGCCCATGCCGGACTCGTTGGAGAAGATGCCGCGGGCCACGCCGTAGCGCAGGGCGATCATGAACACCGAGCCGATGAAGCCGCCGGTCGCGGCGGTTCCGGTGAATGCGTCGGAGAACACCAGGGCGAACGCCTGCGGGATGTCGGTGATGTTGACCGCGAGGACGATGATCCCGGCGCCGACGTACAGCAGGATCATCGCGGGCACGAACCCGGCGGTGACCTTGCCGATGGACTTGATGCCGCCGAGCAGCACCGCGGCGGCGAGCACCGTCATGACGATGCCGGACAACCAGGTGGGCACCCCGAAGGTGGAGTCCATCTGGGTGGCGACGGTGTTGGCCTGCGTCATGTTGCCGATGCCGAAGCTGGCGAGTACGGCGAACACCGCGAACATCAGGCTCAGCGCCAGGCCGAACTTGTTGGGGATGGCGCGGGCCAGGTAGTACTGCGGGCCGCCGGACTGCTCGCCCTTGGCGTCGGTGACGCGGTACTTGACGCCGAGGAACGCCTCCGAGTACTTGCTGGCCATGCCGACGAGACCGGTGACCCACATCCAGAACAGGGCGCCCGGGCCGCCGAAGTAGATGGCAGTGGCGACACCGGCGATGTTGCCGACGCCCACGGTGGCGGCCAGCGCGGTCGTCAGCGCCTGGTACTGGGAGATGTCACCCTCGGTGGCGTCCGGGTCCTTGCGGATGATCAGCCCGAGCCGCAGGGCCGGCCACAGCTTGCGGAACTGCACGCCCCGCAGCCGCACCGTCAGGATCACGCCGGTGCCCAGCAGCAGCGGTATGAGCAAGTACGGCCCCCACACCACCGACGCGACCTCGACGAGGAATTCGTTCACCGACTCCATCCGTACCTCCTGCTGCGCGGTAAGGGGCAGAGTCTACGACGACGGCTCGTCCTGCCGCGCGGCCAGTACCGCGTCGTACAGCTCGCGTTTGGACACCCCGGACGTCGCCACCTGCGCGCACGCGTCCTTCAGCCGCACTCCGTCCGACACCAGCCGTTCCACCTCGTCGACCAGCTCGGCCGGCTCCGCGATCTGCGCCGACGCGCCCTCGAGCACGACGGTGATCTCGCCGCGCGCACCGTCGGCCGCCCACTGCGCCAGCTCGGCGAGCGTGCCGCGACGCACCTCCTCGTAGGTCTTGGTCAGCTCCCGGCACACCGCGGCGCGCCGCTGCCCGCCGAGCACGTCGACGGCGTCGGCGAGGCACGCGGCGAGGCGATGCGGGGCCTCGAAGAACACCACCGCGCGCGGCTCGGCGGCGAGGGTCTGCAGCCAGGCGCGACGGGCGCCGACCTTGCGCGGTGGGAAGCCTTCGAAGCAGAACCGCTCGACCGGCAGCGCGGACAGCGCGAGTGCGGTGGTCACCGCGGACGGGCCGGGCAGGCACGTGACGGGCAGCCCGGCCGCGACGCACGCCGACACCAGGCGGTAGCCGGGGTCGCTGACGGACGGCATGCCGGCGTCGGTGACCAGCAGCACCGTCTTGCCGGCCTCGACGTCGGCGACCAACGCCGGCGTCCGGGCGGCCTCCACCTGGTCGTAGAAGCTGACCACCCGTCCGGTGACGGTGACCCCCAGCGCGGCGGCGAGCGCCCTGGTACGACGGGTGTCCTCGGCCGCGACGACGTCGGCGCTGCCGAGCGCGTCGCAGAGCCGTTTCGAGGCGTCGCCGATGTCGCCCATGGGGGTGGCGGCGAGCACGAGCCGGCCCTGTCCCGGATTGTCTGCCTGCATGCGTCTCAGCCTACGATCGGGGCGTGACCGTGACGGACGAGCGCCCTGCCGTGGCATCGGACCGCCGCCGGATGAACAGCCCGGGCCCGACGGTGCCCGCACCGGATTTCGGTCCGGTCGACCGCGGCCGGGGCTGGGTGGTGACGCTGTTCGTCACCGCGATCGCGGCGATCACCCGGTTCACGATGCTGCACTACCCCACCGACGCGAAGACGCCGGTGTTCGACGAGAAGCACTACGCCCCGCAGGGCTGGCAGGTACTCACCGGCGGCGGGATCGAGGACAACCCCGGATACGGCCTCGTCGTGCACCCGCCCGTGGGCAAGCAGCTCATCGCGCTCGGCGAGGCGCTGTTCGGTTACAACGGGTGGGGGTGGCGGTTCTCCGCCGCCGTCGCCGGGACGCTGCTGGTCCTGCTGGTGGTGCGGATTGTGCGGCGGCTGACCCGCTCGACCCTGCTCGGCGGCCTGGCGGGGATCCTGCTGATCGCCGACGGCGTCACGTTCGTCTCGTCGCGCCTCGGGATGCTGGACATCTTCCTGGCGCTGTTCGCGGTCGCCGCGTTCGGGTGCCTGATCGTCGACCGGGACGAGATGCGGGAACGCATGGCGCGCGTGCACGCCGAGGGACGCATCGCCGACACGGTGTGGGGTCCCCGGCTGGGCGTGCGGTGGTGGCGGTTCGGGGCCGGTGTACTGCTGGGTCTGGCGGTGGGCACCAAGTGGTCGGGGCTGTATCTGATCGCCTTCTTCGGGCTGATGTCGGTGGCGTTCGACGTCGCCGCCCGCCGGGCCTACGACGTGCAACGGCCGTGGCTCGGCACCGGGCTGCGCGACGTCGGTCCGGCGCTGTACGCGCTGGTGGTGGTGCCGCTCGGGGTGTACCTGGCGACGTTCTGGGCGTGGTTCGCCGGCGAGACCGGGGTGTACCGGCACGCGGTGGGTCGTCAGATCGGCACGGACGGGGCGTTCGCATTCGTGCCGGACGCCCTGCGGTCGCTGTGGTATTACAGCGCCTCCGTGCTCGAGTTCCACTCGGGGCTGACGAACTCGGCCGGCAACCTGCATCCCTGGGAGTCCAAGCCGTGGACGTGGCCGATGGGGCTGCGCCCGATGCTGTACTACTTCGCCGACGGCGAGCAGATCCGTGGGTGCGGCGGCGAGCAGTGCGTCAAGGCGGTCATGCTGGTGGGCACCCCGGCGATGTGGTGGCTGGCGCTGCCGATGCTCGCGTGGGGTGGGTGGCAGCTGCTGGTGCGGCGGGACTGGCGGTGGGCCGCGGTGCTCACCGGTTACACGGCGACGTTGCTGCCGTGGTTCGCGACGCTCGACCGGCAGATGTACTACTTCTACGCGGTCCCGCTCGCGCCCTTCCTGGTCATGGGGCTGGCGCTGGTGCTCGGCGACGTCCTCGGCTCGCCGCGGGCCTCGGCCGAGCGACGCTCGACCGGCCTGCTGGTCGTGTGCCTCTACGTCGGCCTGGTGGTGGCGAACTTCGTGTGGCTGTGGCCGATCCTCACCGCAGCGCCGATCACCGTGGAGACGTGGCAGCAGCAGTTGTGGCTGCCGAGCTGGCGGTGACGTCCGGCGGCGCGGCCCGCACGCCGACGGTCCGCTCGCGCTCGACGATGTCGACGATCGCGTAGCCGCAGCGCGAGAGCAGCGCGCTGATCCGCATGGACACCGGTCCGAGGGCGAGGCCGGGCGGCGGTTCGTCGAACACCCACAACTCGCCGGCGGGTCGCAGCAGCGATGCGACGGCCGTCGGCGCGGCCGGGTCCTCGCTGCGGAAACCGGGGACGTTGACGGCGAAGACCAGGTCGAACGATCCCGGCAGGTCGACGCCGGGGAATTCGCCGACGCGCAGTTCGGCGAGCCCGGCGTCGACTCCGTCCCGGTTGCGGCGACGAGCCCGATCGATCTGCGTGGCCGAGCGGTCCACCCCGACGACCCGGCCGCGGCGGCGCAGCCGCTCGCACACGAGCGCGACGGCGACACCCCCACCGCAGCCGATCTCGAGCACGTCGCTGCCCGGCTGCGGGTCCATGGCCTCGACCGCGAACGCGATCCGCGCCGGCACGGCACTACTCATTCGACGTCCGTTCTTCTCCGCGCCGCGCCGGGGACCGGTACTCGGCGCGGCGCAGCAACCGCCGACCGCGTGGGGACACCAGTGGATCCCGCGACAGGTCCCGGTACAAGGACACGCACAGACCCACCATGACGAGCACGAACGGCGCCGCCGCGATGATCGTCATGGTCTGCAAGGCGGTGAGGGCATCGGCACCGCCCGTCCACAGGAGCAGGGCGGCGACGCCGCCGGTGAGCACGCCCCAGAACACCACGACCCGACGGTGCGGGGAGAGTGTGCCGCGCTGGGACAGGGTGCCCATCACGATCGATGCGGCGTCGGCCCCCGAGACGAAGAAGATGGCCACGAGCACCATCACGACAGCGGCCGAGATCGTGAACAGCGGCAGATTCTCGAGCATGCCGAACAACTGCGCCTCGGTCGTGCCGACGTCGGCCAGGCCGAGGCCGTCGCGCTGCTCGCCGATGGCCGCACCACCGAACACCGCGAACCACACCAGGCTCACCGTGCTGGGAACGACGATGACCCCTACGACGAACTGGCGGACCGTGCGGCCACGGCTGATGCGGGCCAGGAACATCCCGACGAACGGCGTCCACGAGATCCACCATGCCCAGTAGAAGACGGTCCATGCGGAGAGCCACTCGGCGACCTCGGGGCTCGACGCCGCGGTACGAGCGGACATGCGGGCCAGATCGGCGGCATAGGCGCCGAGAGTGGTGGGTACGAGATTCAGGATCAGCACGGTGGGACCGACCACGAAGACGAACGCGGCGAGCGCGAGCGCGAGCACCATGTTGATGTTGGACAGCCACTGGATGCCACGAGCCACACCGGACACCGCGGAGGCGACGAAGGCTGCTGTGAGCAGCGCGATGATCGCCACGAGCAGCAGCACCCCCGTCTCCTCGAGCCAACCGGTCACCGCGAAGCCGGACCCGATCTGCAGGGCCCCGAGGCCGAGCGAGGCAGCAGTGCCGAACAGCGTGGCGAACAGGGCGAGGATGTCGATGACCTTCCCGGCGGGTCCCTCGGCGCGGCGGCCGAGCAGCGGCAGGAAGGCGGAACTGATCAGCTGCTTACGCCCCTTGCGGTAGGTGCCGTAGGCGATGGCCAGACCCACCACGGCATAGATCGACCACGGGTGCAGGCTCCAGTGGAACATCGTCGTCGCCATCGCCGGTCCCACGCCCCCGGCTGTGCCCGGCGGCGGGGTCACGAAATGGGCCAGGGGCTCGGCGACACCGAAGAACATCAGGCCGATGCCCATACCGGCGCTGAACATCATCGCAATCCAGCTGACGGTGCGGAACTCCGGCACCTCGTCGTCCTTGCCGAGCGGGATCCGTCCGAACCGGCTCAGGGCCAGCCAGATCGAGAAGACCACGAAACCCGACGCGGTGAGCACGAACAGCCACCCCAGGTTGACCACCAGCCAGTCCAGTACCGCCCCCGTCACGGCGGCGAAATTGTCCGGTGCGAGCAGCCCCCAGACGACGATCGACACCACGATCAGGGCCGTCGGGACGAACACGGCCGGATCGATCACCGGTGCGGTCCGTCGGCGCAGCCCTCCCGGGCGAACCGAAACGAGCCGGCCACGCTGAGCGTCGTGCGGATCCGTCGGTTCGTCCGAAAGGCCCATGATGTAAACCTCGTCCACTTCCCTGCGGAGCGCAACCGTCACCGCTCCGGGGGAAGTCGGACGAGTCACGCGCCCCGCAGCGCCGCGACGACGAATTCGAGCACCTCGTCGTCGGACATGCCGAGGGTGCGCAGTTCGCGGACGTAGCCGGTGGCGGCGCGCTGGGCGAGCGTGCGGGTGGGGTCACCGGACTCGGCGACGAACGTGCCCGCCCGGCCCCGAGTCTCGATGATGCCGAGATGCTCGAGCTCCCGGTAGGTCTTGGCCACGGTGTTCGGGGCGATGCCGAGGTGTTCGGCCAGCCCGCGGACGGTGGGAAGCTTGGTGCCGGCGATCAGCTCGTCGCGCCGCACCATCGTGACGATCCGCTGGCGCAGCTGCTCGTACGGCGGGACCGGCGAGTCGGGGTCGATGACGATGTCGAGCATCGGGGCGTCCTCAGGTGGGCAGGTGGTGCGTCGAGGCTAACAGTGCGGGCCGACCGTCCCCGACTGCGCCGCGGGGGCCGCCTCAGACCCGCGCCCTGTCCTCGTCGGCGTCCGCGGCCCGGGTGTAGCTGCCGGTCTCAAGCAGGTCGCGGATCTGGATCAGCAGGTCGGTCTCGCTCAGCGGCTTGTCGCCCTCCTCCTTGGGGGCGAACCGGGCCTTGGCGGTGTTCACCGGCAGGATCAGCACGAAGTAGACGACCGCGGCGATCAACAGGAAGTTGATCACCGCCGACACCACGGCACCGATGTTGACGAACGTCTCCGGGCTCGAGGTGATCTGGAATCCCCAGCCGTACTCGTTCGCGCCGCCCACCGAGGCCACGAGCGGGTTGACGATGTGGTTGGTGAAGGCGGTGACGATGGCCGTGAACGCGGCCCCGACGACCACCGCGACGGCGAGCTCGACCACGTTCCCGCGCAGCAGAAAATCCCGGAATCCCTTCAGCACGACACCTCTCCTGTCCTTCACCGACGCCGGACGATGGTAGAGACCGGCCGCGCCGCACTCAACCGGAGCGGGTGCGGCACGGCAGAATGTGGCCATGGCAACGACCGCGACGATCTACCACAACCCCCGGTGCAGCACGTCCCGCAACACCCTGAAGGTGCTGCAGGAGGCGGGCCTCGAGCCGACCGTCGTCAAGTACCTCGAGACCCCGCCGTCGCGCGACGGGCTGCGCAAGCTGCTCGACGACGCCGGACTCGTGCCGAGCCAGGCGATCCGGCGGAAGGAGTCACTGTTCGCGGAGCTGAACCTGGCGGACGCCTCCGAGGACGAGCTGCTCGACGCGATGGTGAAGCACCCGATCCTCATCGAGCGGCCGATCGTGGTCACCGACAAGGGCACCGTGCTCGCCCGCCCGGTGGAGAAGGTGCGCGAGATCCTCTAGGGTCCGGCCGCTCGCCCGCGCCGGACGCGCCGGTCAGCCGCGGGCGAGCGGGCAGGACATGCAGCGCGGCCCGCCGCGTCCGGAGCCCAGTTCGGACCCGGCGATCCGCAGCACCTCGATGCCCGCGTCCTCGAGGCGGGTGTTGGTCTCGATGTTGCGTTCGTAGGCGACCACCACGCCGGGCGCGAGGGCGAGGGTGTTGTTGCCGTCGTCCCACTGTTCACGCTCGGCGACGACCGGATCGAGGCCGGTGTCGATGACGCGGAGCTTCTCGATGCCCATCGCGTCGGCGGCCGCCTCGAGGAACCCGCGCGGCCCGCCGATCCGGACGTCGCCGTTCTCCCGGCGCAGAGTGAAGGCCTGCAACGTTTCCCGCACCGCGGGGTACATCACCACGGCGTCGACGTCCACCATGGTGCACACGGTGTCCAGATGCATCGAGGCCCGCTGCTGCGCGATCGGCACCGCCAGCACGGTGTGCGCGAGACCGTCCTCGAAGACGCTGCGCGCCAACGCTTCCGCACCCGCCGGTGTCGTGCGCTCCCCCACGCCCACGGCCACGACTCCCGGGCCGAGCAGCAGCACGTCGCCGCCCTCGACCGGCGCCGTGTGCGATTCGTAGGCGCGGCGCACCCCCAGGAACCGCGGGTGGAACGCGTAGATCAGGTCGGTGATCGAGGCCTCCCGGCGCCGGGCCGGCAGTGCCAGGGTGGGGATCGCGACCCGCGGGCCGATCCAGAACGACGAGTCGCGGGTGAACAGCAGGTTCGGCAGCGGCTCGATCACGAAGTCGGCTCCGTGATGCATCAACCGCACCAGCGACGGCGCGGCTCCGAGGCCCGCGACGGGCAGTTCGTCGAACGTCATGCCCGCGACGAGGACGCGGGTGAGATCCGCGGCGGACATCGCGCGCAGGTGCGCGGCGAGTTCCTGCGCCAGCCCGTGCCCGAGCCGGCGCGGATCCACCGCGGACGACACCCCCTGGACGCGGGCGGCCCCGCTGACCTCGAGGGTCTCGGTGAGCAGGTCGGACAGGAGCAGCACCTCCACCCCCCGCCCGCGCAGCAGGTCGACGAACGCGTCGTGTTCCTCCTGCGCCCGCGCCACCCACGGCAGCGCGTCGAACAGCAGCTGGTCGTTGTTGCGGGGAGTCAGGCGTTCGAGCTCCGCGCCCGGCCGGTGCATCAGCACCGCCCGCAGCGACCCCACCTCGGAATCCACACCCAGCTGAGCGTTCATGAATAAGACCGTAATGCCGTGGGCCACCGCGCGGCGCGCCGAAACTCCGCGAAGCCGGCCGGGCGCCCGCCCGGCGATGGCAGGATCGACGGTGCCCGACGACCGAGGAGACCCACATGACCGACACCGGCCCGCTCGGTGATCTCGCCGCCTTCGCCGGCCGCTGGGTGGGCGGCGGCGAAGGCCACTACCCCACCATCGAGGACTTCACCTACAACGAGACCATCGAGTTCACCCCCACCCCGGGCAAGCCGTTCCTGATGTACGTCAGCCGCACGAAGAACCCGGGCACCGGTCAGCCGATGCACACCGAGAACGGATACCTCCGTCTCGCCGATCACGAGGTGGAGCTGCTCGTCTCCCAGCCGACCGGGTTCGTGGAGATCCAGCGGTCGCGGCTCACCCACGGCGTCCTCGACTTCACCACCGTGCACCTCGAGCGCTCTCCCCACGCGAAGCCGGTGCACGAGCTGCGGCGGCGGTTCGTCCTCGACGGCGACGAACTGTCCTACGACCTGTGGATGGCGCACGCCCAGACCCCGCTCACCCACCACCTGCACGCCCGGCTGCGACGCGCCGGATAACCGTTCACAGCAGGCCGCGCTCGCGCGCCGCCGCGACCGCCGCGGTGCGCGAATCCACGCCCAGCTTCGAGAAGGCATGCACCAGATGGGACTTGACGGTGGCCTCGCTCACGAACAGTTCCTTGGCGACGGCCCGGTTGGAGAGCCCCCGCGCCACCGCGCCGAGCACCTCGATCTCGCGGGCGCTCAGCTCCACCCGCGGCGTCTGCATGCTGCGGTAGAGCCGTTGCGCCACACCGGGATCCAGCACGGTTTCGCCCCGGGCGGCCCGGGCCACCGCGTCGACGAGCACGGCCGGGTCGGCGTCCTTGAGCAGATACCCGGCCGCCCCCGCCTCGACCGCGCGCAGGATGTCGGAGTCGGTGTCGTAGGTGGTCAGCACCAGCACCTTCGGCGGATCCGGCGCGGAAGCCAGTTCGGCCGTCGCCTGCGCCCCGTCCATCCCGGGCCCGAGCCGCAGGTCCATCAGCACCACGTCCGGGCGGTGCGCCGCGTTCTGCGCGACGGCCTCCCGACCGGACGCAGCCTCGGCCACCACCTCGAGCCCGGGCTCCGACGCGAGGAGGGCGCGCAGCCCCGCCCGCACGACGGGATGGTCGTCGACGAGCAGTATCCGGATCACGGCAGCACCCGCACGGGAAGCGTTGCCGCCACGGCGGTTCCGTCGCCCGGCGCCGACTCGAGGAACACCGTGCCGCCCAGCTCGGCGAGCCGCTCCCGCATGGCGGTGAGCCCGAACCCACCGCCCGAGCCCGCGTCGCGGACGTCGAAGCCGACGCCGTCGTCGACCACGTCGAGCCGGACCTCGTCCGGGGTGTAGGCGAGGGTGACCCGCACGCGGCGCGCGTGGGCGTGCAGCCGGACGTTCGCCAGCGCGCTCTGCGCCACCCGCAGCAGCGCGACGTCGAATCCCGTGGGCAGCGGCAACGGTTCGCCGTCCACGCGCAGTGCCGCGTCGATGCCGGTGTCGGCACGCAACCGGTCCAGGATGCGGCCGAGGGCCGCCGCGAGCGGCGCATCGTCGAGATCGGACGGTCGCAGCTTGTCGACGACCCGGCGGGCCTCGACGAGATTGCGCCGTGCCGTCTCCTCGATCCGGCCGAGCAGCGCCACGGTGTCGTCGCCGGCCCGCAGCCCGGCGCGGGCGAGCAGCAGGATCGACGAGAAGCCCTGGGCGAGGGTGTCGTGGATGTCGCGGGCCAGCCGGGCCCGCTCGGCGGTGGCACCGGTCTCCCGCTGCAACCGCACCAGCTCGTCCTGGGCGTCGAGCAGTTCGCGGTGTGCCTCGGTGAGCTCGGCGAGCAGCGCGTCGCGCTGCTCGGCGTCGCGCACGAGCTGCCGGTAGATCAGGGCCGTGCCGGACGCGACGAGCGCCCCGAACAACGGGCCGACGACGGCGGCCGTGGCGTTGGCCGTGCCGTGGCCCAGGCTCGCGGCGATCGCGACCGCCGTCAGAGCCGCCGTCGCGGCGAACGCGGCGATCGTGGGCAGCAGGTGGAAGCACAGGAAGAACAGCGCGAAGGCGAGCCACACGAAATCCGGTGCGAGCACCACCAGCGCCAGCCAGCCGGCCAGCAGCACCGCCAGCCAGATCCCGCCGCGGGACCCGCGCCGGGCGAACCACAGCCCCGAGATGTACCAGGCGAATTCGGCGCCCGCGAGGACCAGCACCCCCGGGGTGCCGCCGCCGCGCAGCACCCCGACGAGCAGCAGCAGTACGAACAGCGCGTGCTGGCCCAGCTGCATCGCACGCAGCACCGGGACCGTCCCCTCGGGGCGGTGCTGTCGGGCGGTCTGCATTTCACCGACGCTAACACCGCCGCGCACGCCGCCGCCTCCCACTTTCGATTGATCCGGGAACCCATCCACCGAGCGATGCGTCGGCATCGCCGCACCGGGCACCGTGGAACTCATGTTCCTCGCACTGCGCGATCTGCGCTTCGCCACGGGGCGCTTCGCCGTCATGTCGGCGGTGCTCGTCCTGGTCTCGTTTCTCGTCGTCATGCTCTCCGGCCTCACCGCGGGCCTGGGCAACCAGTCGATCGCCGCGATCCGCGGCATCGGTGCCGATCACTTCGCCCTCGACGGCGGTGACACCGATCCGTCCGACCTGTCGTTCGGGGAGTCCACCGTCACGGACGCGCAGCGCACCGCCCTCGCCGCGCAACCCGGCGTGACCGACACCGCCGTGCTCGGCGTTGCCCCCGGACGCGTCGGTGCGGGCGGGCGCGAGGTGATGGCGGCACTGTTCGGGGTCGCTCCCGGTTCCTTCGCGGCACCGGCGGCCCTGCGCCCGGCGACGGCGGCGGTCGACGCGCAACTCGCCACCGACAACGGCTGGACGCCGGGCACCGTCCTGACCGTCGGCGGGCGGGAGGTCACCCTCACCGCTCTCGTCGAGGACTCCTACTACAGCCATCAGCCCGTGGTGTGGCTCGACCTCGGGACCTGGCGCGAACTCCCCGCGACGGCCGGCGCCGACGGGACGGTGATCGCGCTGCGGACCGGTCCCGGGTTCGACTGGGCGGCGGCCGCGGCCGCGACCGGCACGAGCGTCCTCGACACGTCCGCGACCCTGAACACCGTCGGCTCGTACACCTCCGAACGCGGGTCGCTGCTGCTGATGCAGGGCATGCTGCTCGTCGTCGGCGCCCTCGTCGTGGGTGCGTTCTTCACGGTGTGGACGGTCCAGCGCAGCCGGGACATCGCGGTGCTGCGCGCGGTCGGCGCCTCCACCTCCTACCTGCTGCGCGACGCCCTCGGACAGGCCGCGGTGGTGCTCGTGCTCGGCACCGGCCTGGGCACCGTCGCCGCGACAGCCGCGGGAGCGGCCGCAGCCACCGTCGTGCCGTTCACGCTGAGCGCGGCCACGACCGTGCTGCCGTTCGTCGCGCTGGTCGGGGTCGGCCTCCTCGGGGCCGCGGCGGCCGTCGCACGCATCGGCTCCGTCGACCCGCTCACCGCGCTCGCCGCGGCCCACTGAGCTGTTCGAGACACCAACGCTGTTCGAGACACCGACGCTGTTCGAGACACCGACGCTGTTCGAAAGACACCGACCCGTTCGAGAAAGGCACCACCATGAGCGTGCGGCTCACCGACATCGTCCTCACCTATCCCGACGGCGACGCCACGCTGCGCGTCCTCGACGGCCTGGACTTCCACGCCGAGCCCGGCGAGACGGTCGCCGTCACCGGTCCGTCCGGATCCGGCAAGTCGAGCCTGCTGGCCGTCGCGGGGCTGCTCACCGTGCCCGACTCCGGGCGGGTCGTCCTCGACGGCGTGGACACCACGGGCCTCGACGCGGCGGCCCGCACGCGGCTGCGGCGCGAACGGATCGGCTTCGTGTTCCAGCAGGCGAATCTGCTTCCCTCGCTGACCGCCACCGAACAGCTCTCGCTGATCGCGCACCTGAGCGGGCGCCGGCTCGACCGGGCCCGCGCCCGCGACCTGCTCGCCGCGGTGGGCCTGACGCAGCAGGCCGACCGCCGCCCGCACCAGCTCTCCGGCGGGCAGCGGCAGCGGGTCGCGATCGCCCGGAGCCTGGTCAACGATCCGGCGGTGCTGCTGGTCGACGAGCCGACTTCGGCGCTGGACGCCGAGCGCAGCCGGGAGATCGTCGAGCTGCTCGAACGGATGGCACGCGAACGCGACGTCGCCGTCGTGATGGTCACGCACGATCGGGAGGCGCTGCGGGCGGGAACACGGCTGCGCGAGTTCGCCCTCGACAAGACGCCCGCCTGAGCGTCACCGGCGGGTACGCACCGCCTCGAGCGTGCGGGAGAAGTAGTTGTTGGCGAGCTGCATCACCACGTTGTACGGAGGCGCGAACTTGCGGGCCCACCAGTAACCGAAGCGCACGTCGAACGACGTGTACACCAGGAAACGGTTCTTCCGGATCCCGGCGAGGATGCACCCGGCGACCTTCTCCGGCGACGCGGCGTGCCGCTCGAACCGCGAGGTGAGCTTTCGGGCAGCCGGATGGTCGCGGTCCACGCCGACGATCTGCACCGAGTTCACCAGCGGGGTACGCACAGCGCCGGGCACGACGAGCGAGACCCCGATGCGGTGCCGGTGCAGGTCGAAGCGCAGCACCTCGGAGACTCCGCGCAGGCCGAACTTGCTCGCGCTGTACGCCGCGTGCCACGGCAGGGCCAGCAGGCCCGCCGCGGAGGAGACGTTGACGAGGTGCCCGCCGCGGCCGGCCTCGATCATGGGGGGCACGAAGTTCTCGATGACGTGGATCGGGCCCATCAGGTTGACATCGACCATCTGCTTCCAGTGGCGGTGCTCGAGGGCGTCGACCGTGCCCCACACCGACGTTCCGGCGACGTTGGCGACCACGTCGAGGGCGCCGGCGCGGTCGTGGACGTCGGCGGCGAAGGCGGTGACCGCGTCGTAGTCGGAGATGTCGAGGGCGGCGGCGTGCAGCACCGACCCACCCCCTTCGCGCACCGTCCGCACCGTGTCGTCGAGACCGTCGGCGGCGAGGTCGGTGAGCACCAGTTCGGCACCCTCCGCGGCGGCGGCCAGGGCCAGCGCCCGGCCGATGCCGCTGGCCGCCCCGGTCACGAGGAACTTCCGGCCCCGCAGGTCCTTGATCGCCATCTCCGCCCCCGATTCGTCGTGTGCGGGTCACCTTAGCGCGGCGCGATCCGCCGCGGCGCCGCGCGGGCGCCGCGGTGAGAGAGAGGGGCTGAGGGCGTATGGGACCGCCGGCCGCGCGCTCGACAGTGCGTGTGCGCGACGAATGCGCGCGGGCGGCACCGATGCGCGCGGACGGCTCAGAGGCGCTGGGCCATCTCCTCCTGGTACTTGCGGATCGTCTCCTCGATGCCGTCGGCGTCGGCCTCGCGCCCTTCGCTGCGGGCGCTGTCGGCACGTTCGCGGAGCACTCGAATAGCGCGCCGCAGTTCGTCGTCACTCATTCTGTGTTCCATGTCACACAGTCTCCCCGACCGCGGGCCGGTTCGGCCGGCAATCGGCGGCACGGCATCGACGACGAAGGGCGCCTCCCTGTCCGGGAGACGCCCTTCGGTGGTGGAGCTGAGGGGAATCGAACCCCTGACCTCTTCGATGCGAACGAAGCGCGCTACCAACTGCGCCACAGCCCCGCAGGTTCCGTTCGGAACCGCTCGCAAACTGTAGCAAACGTGCGAGCCGGAGACGAAATTGCGGTATCGGCACAGGTCACGGCGGCGGACAATCGACATGTGGATGCAGTGCGCCTCCGCGGGGACCAGGCCCTGCGGGAGGGTCGGTGGGCCGCCGCGCTGGCCGACCTGACGTCGGTGGCGGCCGCGACCGACGATCCGGCGGCGTGGCTCGGCGTCGGCGAGGCGTCGTGGTGGCTCGGGCGCCTCGACGACAGCGTCGCCGCCTATCGCAGGGCCTACACGACGGCTCTCCGGAGCGGCGACCGAGAGAGTGCGGTTCGCTGCGCGGCGTGGCTGAGCATCAGCTACACGTCCGATTTCGGCAATCGGTCGGTGGCCCACGGTTGGGTCCGCCGGGCGCAGCGACTGCTGCCCGAGGGCGCACCGGGCGCGTTGCACGCCCTGGTGTGGGTGGCACACGCCCACCGCCTGCTCCCGGACGCCGCAGCGGCCGGACCGTGGGCGGCGCGCGCCCTGGACGCCGCACACCGATGCGGCGACCGGGATCTCGAACTGGTGGCACTCGCCCAGTCCGGTCACGTGGCTGTCGCCCGGGGCGACCTGGAACCCGGATTCGCGCTGCTGGACGAGGCCGCGGCGGCCGCTCTGGGCGATGCGGACCGCCGATTCGACACCGTCGTGTTCGTCTGCTGCGACATGCTGGGCGCGTGTGCGCTCGCCGGCGACACCCGTCGCGCCGACGAGTGGTGCCGCGTCGCCGAGGACTTCACCTCCCGCTGGGGGTGTCCCTTCCTGTACGTCGAGTGCCGCACCCTCTACGGGGCATTGCTGCTCACCGCGGGCCGTTGGGCGGAGGCGGACCGGCTCCTGACGGCGGTTCTCACGCTCGACGAGAAGGTCTGCCCCGCCGTCCACGCGCGCGCCGTCGCGGCCCTCGCCACGCTCCGGGTCCGGCAGGGGCGGCTCGACGAGGCCCGGGCGATGCTGGACCGATCCCGCCGCCCGACCACGGAATTGGACACCGCCCGCGCCGAGGTCGCCCTCGCCGACGGCGATCCCGCAACCGCCCGGCGGCTGCTCGAACGTCACGGCACCACATCCCTGCTGTGTGCCCGGGCCCAGGCGGCCACGGGCGACCTGAACGCGGCGACGACCACCGCGGCGGCGCTCGATCCCGACGGTCCCGAGGCGGTGGAGGCGTCGGCGCTGACTGCCGCGGCGCAGGGCTGCGTGGCGGCCGCCGTCGATGCCTTCGAGACGGCCGCCGCTCGCTGGGCGGACCGCTCGGCGCCGTTCGAGGAGGCCCGATGCCTGCTCGAATTGGCCGAGTCGGCGATGAACGACGATCCTGTCCTCGCGACCGCACGCGGGCGAACGGCGGTGACGATCTTCCGGGAACTCGGAGCCGTCGCCGCCGCGGACCGTTCCGCGGCCGTGTTGCGGCGTCTCGGGGTGCGCGGCCCCGGCATCGGCGCCACCACTCGCGCCGGCCCGGATCTCGACAGCGACCTCACCGCCCGCGAACGCGAAGTACTGGACCTGCTCGCGAGGGGTTTGACGAATCCGGAGATCGCCGGCCGGCTGTTCGTCTCCCGCAAGACGGTGGCGCACCACGTGAGCCACATCCTCCGCAAGCTCGGCGTGCGGAACCGCTCGGAGGCCGCCGCGTATGCCGCCGCCCACCCGGAAGATGGGTCACCTGCCCGATGCGCGGCACCCGGGCGCGGCGCCATCCTCGGTGTATGACGAACACAAGCGAGAACTTCGGGATTTCACCGGCGGCCGCGGAGGTGTACGAGTCACGCTTCGTACCCGCGATCTTCGCGCAGTGGGCGCCACGGCTGCTGGACCAGGCTGCGATCACGACGGGCACGCGGGTGCTGGACGTGGCATGCGGAACCGGGATCGTCGCGCGCGTAGCCGCCGACCGGGTAGGCCCGTCGGGACGGGTGGTCGGTGTCGATGCCAGTGAGGCCATGCTGGCGGTGGCACGTCGGTTGCGTCCCGACCTCGAATGGCACCGGGGTGACGCCGGCGCGCTGCCGTTCGCGGACGGTTCGTTCGATGCGGCGCTGTGCCAGATGGCGCTGATGTTCTTTCCCGATCGTGCACGGGCACTGCGCGAGATGCGCCGCGTGGCGACGGAGATGGTCGCCGTGTGTGTGCCGGCCGCGTTGGACGAGCAGCCGGCATACCGAGACTTCGTCGACGTCGCGGTGCGGCACGCCGGCCCGCCCGCGGCATCCCTCCTGGGCACCTACTGGAGTTGCGGGGACCGCGACGAACTACGGGGATGGTTCCGCGACGCCGGACTCACCGTCGATCGGTTCACCACGCACACCGGAAGCGCGCGGTTCCCGTCCGTGGATGCGATGGTGGCGACCGAGGTCGAGGGCAGCCCGTTGATCGAACGGCTCGACGCCGGAACGTACGAGGCGATCACCTCGGAGGCCCGAACGGTGCTGGCCCGGTTCACCGACCCGGACGGCTCGGTGTCGGCGCCTCTCGTGGCACACATCGTCACCGCGCGCTGAATACGCCCCGCTCCGAGCGAATGTATCGCCCGCTACCGCTGAGGAGATGAACGATACATTCGCTCGGCCCGAACGGATCGGTGACTACTCCCCGGAGGCCCGACGCACCGGGTAGTCGTCGGCGTCGTAACGGGGTTCGTACGTCTCGTGGGCGGGCTCGTCGTCCGTGTAGTGGTCCAGGTGCTCGAACACCGGGTCCTCGTCGTCCACCTCGAGCACCACCGCGCCGGGGCGTCGCAGCCGGGCCGGGACCAGCCGCAGCTCGTCGTCACTGTGTGACTCGACGCCGAGCCGCGAACGGTTCAGGCGCGCCATGCGACGGCGGCGGATCTCCTGCTCGACACGCACCTGGCGACGGAGGTAGATCAGGTAGCCGGCGAGGGCAGCCGTCGCCACCGTGCACAGCCACCACAGGGCCGACGAGACGATGAGGGCGAGGGCGGCGGTGATGATCGCGGCGAACAGCAGGCCGAGCACGGTGCGCTGCCGGAACTCGTAGCGCGCGGCCCTGGCCATGGCGTCGGCCTGCGGGTCGAATCCGCCGCGTCCGCGGCGCTGGGGCACGAACTCCCGGGCGGGAGCCCGGTCGGGACGCTCCTCGAAGTCGAAGTCGATGTCGGTGTCGTGGTCGGTGTCGAGCTGTGTGTCCATGCGGTCCTCCGCTGGGTGGCGGTGTCTGCGGTCGTCCACCGTGCGGGCGCGACCGGAGTCGTCGCCGGCTGTGGGACGGGCGGAATCCCGACTCGGACGCCAGTGGGGGTCGGTGCGATGACCGGCGGCCGGCCCGCGCGGGGCGAGTGGCTCGTCGTCACCTCGGTGCAGGACCCGGGTTGCGAGTGCGGCGTCGGTCGTCTGGCGAATACGGGGGCGCTTCGTGACCAGCATGGGCACCAGAACGAACAACCACACGGCAACCAGCCCGATCCACAGGAGCGAGTTCGGCATTTCGGCGGCCCTCCTCCCAGTTGTCGCCTACCAGTCCGTCGACGCCACTGACCCCGTCAGGTTAGCGGCCCCGAAGCCGTCACCCGGACAGAAACGCCGACTCAGATGACTACAGCTGTCACACGAGTCACGCGAATCATGTGACACTCTCTTCACTCTAGTCACAGAGATATAGGACCGTGTGGGTATTACTACGCAGCGATGCACGTAATCTGCGTTACAAGATCAGGCCCAGGTGGCCCGGCCGCCCCGGATCAGCACATCGGACACGCTTCCGGGGACCTCCTCGACCGTCATCGCGACCAGCAGATGGTCGCGGAACCGCCCGTCGACGTCGAGGTAGCGCCGCAGCAGGCCCTCCTCCCGGAAGCCGACGTTGCGCAGGACCGCGCGGCTCGCAACGTTCTCCGGCCGCACCGTGGCCTCCACCCGGTGCAGTCCGGCCGGCCCGAAGCAGTGGTCGAGCCCCAGCGCCACCGCCGCTGTCGCCACGCCCAGGCCGTTGACATGCTTGGCCACCCAATACCCGATCCACGCCGACCGCAGCGCGCCGCGCACCACGTTGCCCACGGTGATCTGCCCGCAGAACTCGCCGTCGAGCTCGATCGCCATCGGCAGCATGTGGCCCCGGCGGGCCTCCGCCCGCAGGCTGCGGTACAGCCCCGGCCACACGGTGATGTGATGGCGCATCTCCCACGGCACGTCGCCGGTGGGTTCCCACGGCTCGAGATGCGCCCGGTCCCGGATCCGCAACCGGCTCCACGCCGCCGCGTCCCGCAGCCGGATCGGCCGCACCGTGACCAGGCCGCCGGCCACCCGCAGCGGGCCCAGCTCCGCCGGCCATCCCGGATGACGGGTCATCAGCCGCGCTGTCCGAGGAAGGCGACGTCCACCGGATCCCCGGTGCGCACCTCGGTCACCTCCGGCTCGATCAGCACCAGGCAGTTCGCCTCGGCCAGGGTCGCCAGCAGGTGCGACGACGCGCCCGCCGCCCCACCGAGCGCCTGGACCATGTACTCGCCGGTCGCCTCGTCGCGCATCAGCTGCCCCCGCAGGAATCCCTTGCGGTCCGGGATCGAGGTGATCGGCGTGACGGTGCGGGCGGTGACGACGCGGCGCATCGGCTGCCGGCGGCCGAGCGCGATACGGATCAGCGGCCGCACCATCACCTCGAACACGACCAGCGCGCTGACCGGGTTGCCCGGCAGCAGGAAGGTGGGCACCTCGTCGCGGCCGAGCTGGCCGAACCCCTGCACCGAACCGGGGTGCATCGCCACCCGCTCCACTTCGAGCTTGCCGAGGTCCGACAACGCCTCGCGCACGTCCTCGAGCGCGCCGCCACCGACGGCTCCCGCGACGACGACGATCTCGGAGCGGATCAGCTGGCCCTCGACGACCTCCCGCAGGCGCTTCGGGTCGGTGCTGGCGATCCCCACGCGGTTGACGTCCGCGCCGGCGTCGCGGGCGGCCGCCGCGAGCGCGTACGAGTTGACGTCGTACACCTGGCCGGGGCCCGGAGTGCGGTCCACGTCCACGAGTTCGCCGCCGATGGAGATCACCGAGAGCCGGGGACGCGGATGGACCAGCACCTTGTCGCGGCCGACCGCCGCGAGCAGCCCGACCTGGGCGGCCCCGATGATGGTGCCGGCCCGGACCGCGACGTCACCGGGCTGGACGTCGTCGCCGGCGCGACGCACGTAGTCGCCGGTCCGGACGGGACGCAGGACCTTGATGCGCGCGCGGCCACCGTCGGTGCGGGCGAGCGGGAGGACGGCGTCGGCGAGGGTCGGCAGCGGCGCCCCGGTGTCCACCCGCACGGCCTGCCGTGGCTGCAGCCGGATCGGTTGACGCGAGCCGGCCGAGACCTCCCCCACCACGGGCAGGGTCAGCTCGATCGGCTCGCCGTCCTCGCCGGTCCGGTCGGTGCCCGCCCCCTGGACATCGACGCTGCGGACCGCGTAACCGTCGATCGCGGCCTGGTCGAAGCCGGGCAGTGGCCGCTCGGTGACCACTTCCTCCGCGCAGAGCAGCCCCTGGGCCTCGGAGATGGCGACCCGGACCGGCCGTGGCGCCACCGCCGCCGCCGTGACCCTGGCCTGTTGATCCTCGACCGACCGCATACCGCTTCTCGTCCTCCCGACCTGTCGCGCCGTCAGTGCTTCAGGCGCTCGACCAGCCACTCCCGCAGGGAGGGGCCGTACTCCTCGCTGTTCAACGCAGAGTCAACCGCAGCGCGCAGATAGCCGCCGGGATTTCCGAGGTCGTGTCGAGTGCCGCGATGCACCACCACGTGCACGGGGTGACCCTCCTCGATGAGCAGGGCGATCGCATCGGTGAGCTGCAGTTCGCCGCCCGCACCGGGGGTGATCCGGCGCAGCGCGTCGAAGATCGCTCGATCGAGCAGATAGCGGCCGGCAGCGGCGAAGGTGGACGGCGCATCCTCGGGCGCCGGCTTCTCGACCATGCCGACGACCTTCAGCACGTCCGGGTTGACGGCGTCGGGCACCTCCTCGACGTCGAAGACGCCGTAGGCGCTCACCTGGTCCTTGGGCACGTCGATCGCGCACAGCACCGTGCCGCCGCGCTTGGCACGCACCCGCTGCATGGTCTCGAGGACGCCGCGCGGCAGCACGAGGTCGTCCGGGAGCAGCACCGCGATGGAGTCCTCGTCCGGATCGAGGGCGACCTCGGCACACGCGACGGCGTGCCCGAGCCCGAGCGGCTTCTCCTGCACCACCGACTCCACCTCGAGCAGGCCCGGCGCCTTGCGGACCTTCTCGAGCAGGTGGTACTTGCCGCTCTCCTTCAGCTTCGACTCGAGGACCAGGTCCTCGACGAAATGCGCGACGACGCCGTCCTTACCCGGAGCCGTCACGATCACCAGGCGCTCGGCACCCGAGTCCGCGGCCTCCCCCGCCACGAGCTCGATTCCGGGCGTGTCCACCACCGGAAGAAGTTCCTTCGGCACGGTCTTGGTCGCGGGCAGAAAGCGCGTACCGAGACCGGCCGCGGGAACCACCGCCGTCCGGAAGTGGCCGGCTTCACCGGTCGCTCTGTTCGTCATAAACACCCACCCTAACTTTCGGCTACCACCCGGTAGATACGTCAGATCCTAAGGTGGCGGATATGAGCGCACTCTCCAAGTCGGAATGGCGGGCCCGAATCGTTGCTGCGCGACGGGCCCGCAGCGACGGGGAGCGCCGCGGCGAGGACGACGCCCTCGCCGCGGCGGCACGGTCGCTGGCCCCCGCCCGGGCGACGGTCTGCGCGTACGTGCCGGTCGGTTCGGAACCCGGGGCGTTGTCCCTGCTCGACGCCCTGCGCGAGGCCGGAAACCGGGTGCTGCTCCCGCTCACCCGCCCGGACAGCACCCTGGACTGGGCGCAGTACACCGGCCCCGGCGCCCTCGCCCCCGCCGGGTACGGCCTGCTCGAACCCACCGGGCCGGCGCTGGGCCCGGAGGAGGTGCGGCGGGCGCACACCGTGGTGGTGCCGGCGCTCGCAGTGGACGAGCGCGGCGTGCGGCTCGGTCGCGGGGCCGGCTTCTACGACCGGACCCTGCACCTCGCCGCCGCCGACGCCGTCCTGGTCGCGGTGGTCCGGGACGACGAACTCGTGCCGGAGCTGCCGGAGGATCCCCACGACATCCGGATGGGCTGGGCCCTGACCCCCGGCCGCGGCCTGGTGCCGCTGAACGGGTCGCGCGACACCGGGAATAGAGCACCCAGGTAGCCACGTTGGCACTGTCGGCTGTAGAGTGCTAATGCTGCGGTCGCCAACCAATTCGCGGAGGATCCACCGGTGCCCACTTACTCCTATGCCTGTACGTCCTGCGACAACCGATTCGACATCGTGCAGTCGTTCACCGACGACGCCCTGACGGAATGCAACGAGTGCTCGGGCAAGCTGCGCAAGCTGTTCAATTCGGTCGGCATCGTCTTCAAGGGCAGCGGCTTCTACCGCACCGACTCCCGCGGCGGAGGCAGCACCGCCAGCGAGCCGGCCAAGTCCGACTCGTCGTCCGGCAGTTCGTCGAGCACCTCGTCGTCGGACTCCTCGTCGTCGAGCACCTCGTCGGCACCGGCCGCAGCCGCGAGCTGACACAGTTCATCCACAGGCGGACGGTTCATCCACAGTCCGCCCGTGACCGGCACTTCACCGGGCCGGCGGGCACGGCCGAACTCGTAGGGTTCGGACCATGCCCGCCGGTCCGTTCTCGTTCCCGCCCCTGCGGAATCCGCTCGATCCCACCCTGCCAGACCGCCTCACGGCCCTGATACGGCCGGGCTGGGCGCGCACCGTCGCCGTCCGCCGCGCGATCGCG